>CAZSUZ010000030.1:0-14172 GCA_964610165.1 uncultured Gammaproteobacteria bacterium | reverse complement strand
TACCAAGATTAGTGGAAAAACGATTTGCAGGAGATTTAGAAATGTTGGTGGTGGCTAACCAACTAGGATTTAAACGGATTTATGAAGCTCCAATTAAGTTAGATTACGAACTAAGCGAGCTGACTTCAGCAGCAACTATGACTTCAATTTTTGGAATCTTGATGGATACGCTTGCAATTTTCTATAGAGCAAGAATTCTTAAATACTATAAGTAGATCTCAGTAGCAGAGCATCGTAAATCGTAATGTAGAAGTTGCCATTTCAGTTACCCTTTCTTTCACCTTCTTTTTGTTTAAGGAGGTAAACATTTCTTAAAACCATAAGTATAAGAAATATTAGTACCCAAGACCCTGATTTCTGTGGAAGGTTTGAGTTAAGAAACATTAGGTAAAAACTAATTTGTGAAATAATTACAAGAGTGAGTGTAAATATTGTCATTAATAATGCTGAAATAATTTGTTTTACTATTAGAGACATCCAGAGAGCAATTAAGATTATCGTAGTTAAAGTACTCTGATATTGAGGAAAAGCAATAATTTCTACTAAAGTAGTAAACAGAACAGTGATAAGCAACAATTGATCTCTTTGCGTAATCAAAAATTCTGCTAAATGTGAGGATGTAACTTTATTCAGTATTTGTATGGTCTCTTTATGCTTTGTAAAATACAAAAGAAATATTAGTGCAGGTAGCCAGTAAATAAAAATCATAAAAAGAAAATAAGGATTATTTTGTATAGAAAAATATGTCTTTTTGTACAGAAAATCTATAAAGCTAGAAGTTGTTGCAGTAATCATCGTCTTATTCATCTTATATTTAGATTTTAGAGGTCTTGAATGATCGACTGTTAGAAGAGATTGGTTCTTTGACTCAAGTGTTAGCATAATATTATAAGAGACTGATTTTGAGTCACTGATGGGTGGAAATCCAAATAGCTGATCACTTTTAACCGCTAATATGCCACTATATGTTGATATGTGAAGCCAATTTGTGTCGCCTACCTTTCTCATTTTAAAGGTAAGATCTCCGTCAACCGATTTTTCAGGGATTAAAAGCGGTATTGAGATTATGGCTAAATTATTCTCCTTGCTTTCCAACACGGTGTTTATTAGTTCGATTGATTCTTTAGCATGTTTGCCGTTATGTGTATATGTAAGGAGGGAAAATGCTTCATCAGCATAAAAAATATGAAAACCAATGGGAATCAATGGCAAAATAATTGAAAGAATGATTGCTATTTTTTTAAACATAATTTAATCATTTTGTATGATAAATACAAAAGACAAATCAATAATGTCAGTAGAGAAACTTTTAAATATTTATTCATTGCATCTTGAGGCTGAAATGAGATATTGACTGTAGTATCTTCACTGCTCAGCGATGTATTTTTAGATACTCTGAATGAATTAGTAAATATTTGATCCAATTCAGATTGGGGCAGTATTTCTATCTGAGTGCCTGCGTCTTCAGATGTAGCTATCCAACCACGATTGAAAGATTGAAATAAATGTATAACAATGATGTCCTCGGTAGTTTTAAAATTCACTAAAATGTTAGTAGGGTTAATGATTTCTATCTGTTTATTAATACTATTGGAGACCCCAATCAGTCCTTCATCCGAAAAGTTTATGTACTCAAAAAGTACAAGTTCCTTTGATCCAATATCAATTTTTTTCAAGTATGTTTGTTGTGACAAAGAATCAATAAACATCTCTCTGTTGTTGCCATAGTTAATGAAGAAGTCATCATCATTATCAGTATCTCTAGTTGGAATAATAAGATACTTAACTTGTGATTTATCTAAAATTCTTGGAAAATTTTCATCCTCAATCAAATTAATTATTTGATTTTCAATTTTGACAGAATCGGGCGAGTTGGAATATAGCTGACTGGAGTGATTATAGATAAGGTTTACAATGCTAATTATTGGGTGGTCAGCAGTATAAGCACCCCATCTAGATTGTGTGGGAATCCACATGGTACGAAAGAATGATTGTTCAGCATCAATATAGTTATTGAGCAACTGGTAATCACTTGGAATGGATCGCTCAATGAACAATGTTCCAATCTCTCCATTGATCAGGGGTTTTGTGTTAGATAAAAAGGGTACAATTGCAATAAGGACAATAATTGGCGAAAAATATTTGCTCAAATTACCAGTATACTTTTGTTGCACATACTCTATGAGTGAACCGATGGAGCCAGCATATCCAAGCATTATTAGAAAATAAAACTTACTCGATTCTCTAAAAGCGTTGAAACCAGGTAAATAATCATATAACCATTGATAAATCATCCCGATGGGTGGGTTTGAGTGTTTGACAAGAAAAACTCCGATGAGGGCTATTAGGGCATAGAATAAAGAAATCTTATGTTTGCTTCTTAAAAAGACTGATATGGAAAATAACAGAGGTGTTATCCATGCAATTATTGGGATTTGTTGCAAATGAAATGACTCATATTTAGTATTTGTCCAGAATGGGTGATGTAGAGTGAGCGCGTAGGTGACTTGAGAAAATTGTTGTCCAAATAAATCGCGTGAAAAGAATTGATTTGATGAAATTGAACCAGTAGAGAAACATGGCACCAACCAGTAAAGGTTGAGTAATACGATAATAATGATCGGAATTATTCCGAAAAATGTAAGCTTAATGTTATTTGTATTATCCAAGAGCTTTTTTTTCCGTGATATTACCGCAGAAAATATGTAGTAACTAGCACATATCAGTAAGGTTAGATAAAGTGCTCTGAATTCAAATATACCTAGAATCCAACCTGCCAAACCGCAAAGTATTGCCCAGACAAGTGTTTGGTTTGTAAGTGTCTTTTGATATAAAAGAACCACTATAGGAGCGAAACTAAACGCGAGTGCAAGTGTTAGGTGCCCAGTTTGAAGCATTAAGAAATATGTGTTGAAGTTGTATATGATCGTGGCAGTGAAGACAGCCAATTTTGACTTAAAGTTATAAGAAAATAACAAGTATGGAGAAAGAATTCCTAGAATAATTATTGGGAATAGTAACGTTAATTTTTGCGCCGAAGGATAAGAAAATATTTTAGAGAACCATGCCAGAGTAGTAAACAGTAGATGACTTGAATTAGATAATGAAACACTACCGAGTGCCTCGTAACTCCAAACCATGGGTACTCGGATAAATGAATCCACGCTTTGAATATTTATCGGATACCAATCTCCATGAGTCATTGCTCCATGATTGATAACCCAGCGAAAATGAACAATACAGTTAAGTAATATTAATACCCCTAGTAAAATTATTGCTTTCCTAGTCATTGTTAATTACTTATAAATATATAGCAAAATATCTTGGAAGGAATTTTTTTTGTAAAGTGGAATTGGTTTTGTATAAATTTGGTAATTGTATTTTAGTTTTTCCAATTCTGATAATAAAGTAGCTAGACTAGATTTACTATTCAGAATGTTGTGATGATATTCAATAACCATTTCGGAAAAAATATGAAGCATGTTATTTTTTGAGAGTTCCATAATTGATACAAATTCAGATCCCTCAATATCCATCTTCAAAAAATCAACTTTCGATATTTTTAAATTATCAATATAGTCGCTAATTTTATAAACCTTAACACTTGTTTGACTAGATTGAGCTCGTCCTATGAGTGAGCTCGCGACAATGCTCCCTGGATCATTGGGATCAAAGAAGAAGTTAATTCTTGAATTCTTATCCCCAATGGCGGTATTTTCTATCTTTACTTTAGAGAAGTTATTACTATGAGTATTAGATTCTAATAATGAGTATGAGGACATATTAGGCTCAAACGCGTATATAGTTGATTCTGGATATAACCATTTAAAAAAGAGAACCGTCATTCCAATGTTGGCTCCACAATCAAAAATAATAGGTTTTTTGTTTTTGCTCAAAAAATAATATTCATTTCTAATAAAGACTTCCTCGAAAAGATATCTAAATGTTTCATAATTGAAAAACTTAATCGTCATCCCGAGAAATTTTTCAGTCTTAATGTCAAAGAATGGAGATAGAAAAAAGTATTTAAAATTAATTTTAGACCAAATAAGAAAAAGATGAATTTTAGTAATAATTCTAAATTGAGATTTGGCCAGTATGAAAAAACTATCAATCATGTGATAGAGGTAGAAATATTTGATCATATTGTTTGAACTTTCTAACCAAGATTATGAGTACGTTCTAATAATGTTCAATAGTCCAAAAGCCGATTTATTCCAAGAAAATCTTTTTGATATATTGAAATTGTGAATAATAGCTTCATTTTTCTTGACCGCTGGCAGTTTCAAAGTATTTAGCATGACTCTAAGGATATCATTAGAGTCATTTGGGTCAAATAGAAATTGTTTAGTTGTCAGTATTTCGGGAATGGAGCTTGTATTTGACGCTACCACGAGACATTTATGAGCCATGGCCTCAAGAACTGGTAGGCCAAATCCCTCATACAGGGTTGGATAAATAAATAGTGTTGCATTTTTGTAGAGATTAGAAAAAGTCTGATCATCTTCAATATAGCCCAATATTTTAACTGAGTCACTGATTTTTAACTGTTTTGATAAAGTTAAGATATTAGATTTTTGTTCTTCGTCTATTGCTCCGCAGATTACTAGTTCATAATCAGCAAAATTTTGTTTTAATTTTGAAAATGACTCAAGTAAAAAATCAATATTCTTTCTTTTTGGGTGTGTGGCAACTGTAAATAAATATGGTTTATTCGTATAATCTCTGGTTTTTTTCAACTTAACATCGCTGTGGTCAAACCCCGGATATACGACTGAAATCTTATTATCATTAGTGCCAAAGTACTCCATAACATCATTTTTTGTATTCTGCGAGTCAACAATGATATGGTCGGATTGACTAATTGATCTTTTAATCATGAATTTGTAATAGATGGTAAATAGCAGCTTATTGTGTTTAGGAAAACGGAGGAAAGAAAGATCGTGAATGGTAAGAATATATTTACAGCTCTTTCTCTTAATTAGCGGCATTATGTGCGCTGGTGCATGAAATATGTCAATCTTTTCTCGGACTATTAATGTGTGAACAATAAATAAATCAAAAAGTACAGAAAAAACCTGGTTATTTGGAATTTGAAGTATTCTAGTTTTCCCAATTGTATTGATTTCTTTTGTTTGAAAAAATATGTACTCATTCTCCTCGTCCAGAACTTGAATAGCTTGATACAATTTCTTTATATATTTAGGGATACCGGTTTCCCTACCCTGAATTAGTCGTGAGTTTATGCCTATCTTCATACTAATATGATTATTAACGCCAAGAAACAATTTGCTAGTTTAATTCTTATACTGCTATCAGCAATTGCTTTAACATTGTACATCTTTCAGCCACATATTTCTGATGGTGATTACCTAATTTATTTTGGCGAATTTGTACAGAGTTCCGACTTCAGTATACTAGCAAAGGATAAATTATCATCATTCTCCGATAGACTCAACCTTGGCTCTTACAACCTTGGACTGCCCGTCCCCCCGCAAAAAGAAAGCGTTTTTGGTACCAATAATGGGTCTAGAGTTTTGCCACTCTTATTATTTTTCTCAACATTGCAGTATGGACTAGGTTCTATGTGGGATAGGTTTTATCTCCTTATAGTGTTGCTATTACCGTTTGTAGTATTTTATAAAAGCTCTAGATGGAGCGGAGCAAGTAATGGTTGGGCTATAGTTAGTTCGTTAATTTACGCCTTCAATCCATGGATATTTCTTAGGTTATCGACTGGATTCTGGCAGTTACACTTAGCTTACGCATTCCTCCCTTTCTTATTTTCGTATGCACTCTTCAATTTTAAGAATGCTCAGCAGGAACATAAGATAAAGATCGTAGTCAGTAGCGCTTTGGCGACAGCAATAGTCTATTTATTCCAGCCGCACTTTTTAATAATATTATTAATAATTATAATAATATTATTTAGTATTGATCACAGTCGTTTAGTTGTATTTATTCAAAACATTAAATATCATCTTCTAAGTTTATTTGTAGTAATCTTACTTTTAGTATTTCAGATAATTCCCTCTGCAGTATATTCACCATACGCAGTTACTTTACCAAACCAATATCTAAACTTAGCATCGGTGAGATTCAATGGAGCTACTAGCAACGTAATGAACGTGTTGCGTTTGGAAAACTCGGGAATCACTGGCTTAAGTAACACTCCAATTACTCCTATTGTGATACTAAAATATGGATTCTTCGTAATTGGGTTATTTGCAATATTTATCAATATTCGTAATAAAAGTCATAGAAAAACAGCAATAGCGATGTTTTTCTCTTTAGTACTTTTTACATTCTTATCCAAAGGCCTTAATGAACCACTGTCGTTTTTAAGTGAATGGCTGTATCGCGACTTGGAGTTGCTTCACCCATTTAGAGACCCAACCAGATTTTATGCTGGCTGCATTCTAGTTATTTCGATTGCTGTTTCTCAACTAAGAGTTAATAGATATATCGCTGAAAAACTTGTATTAGTAATATATGTGTGGTTTATTGTCCTATTTCCTTTTATGCTGGTTGACTTTAGTAAGTCGATTAATTTAATCAAAATACCTGCCGAATATTCCCAAGAGCTATTGTCCAGTACTAGCCCGGTAGGACGATTAAGTTATTTTCCTCAAAATATGCTACTTTCAAACTACTCCTGGTACGAAAATAGTACTTCAGTTGGAACACAAACATCATTGCTTGACTCATTAGTTGCTACAAAAAACGGACTTGCTCAATATTCTGGTTATCCTGATAGTTATTTAGCACAACTGATGCTGTACGGTTATACAAACGCTACTAGTAGTGGTTCTTTTCCCCTCTCAATATTGAGCTTAGATACAATAAAAATTGATGAAAATATACAAAATAATCAATCTGCTTCTGCTGAAGTGAATAATTGGAAAGAGTTTTTGTCAGATAACACACGGGTGGACTTAATTAGCTATAGAGCCAACATTAGTACTTATAAAATTTCACCTGAAAAAATTATTAATGACAAAAGTTTATTATTTGTTGTTGGTAATCTCAATACGTTTTCCAATGTTTATAAGATGATCGGTGATAAATATACTGTTATTTTGTTAAATCAAGCATTCAACATTGCTAATTTTATTAAGATGGGTGGCGCAACAATTCCTATTATATTTGAAGATGAGGGGGAACTAAATAATCTCTGGTTAAATCAATATCGAGAACAGTTCGCGCTTCCAATGGCAGAAGAGGTTTGGGATTATGATCGGGATTGGAATCTAAACGAACCATACATATCTCAAGAAATTGTTAAGGGAATTTTCTTTAATAGTGGTAGAAGTATTGTTTCGCTTAAGAAGAACGACCAACTAAATTATTCTACAAAAAAGCTGAGAAGTGGTAAATATCGTCTGGCAATATCGTATTATGGTACTCAAGGTGAATCTCCACTGCGAGTAGTTATAAATGGAACAGAAGAAGATGTTCCCTCAAATAGAGCAGAAAGACGTTTTGAGTGGTACGTAAGTTCACCGATTCAGATTAGTGAAAATAAAAGTTTGGACATTACACTATTAAATCTTTCAGGTGAAAAACTAATTGTTGACAATGTATTGTTAGTTCCTGAAGAAATAATCAATTTTGAGAAAACAAAATACGAAACAATGTTACAGGACTCCAAGCTGGTTTTAATTCAAAACGTTGGCAATTATATGAGTGATACAAAAACGTCAATTTTGATTGATGAAAGCCAGTCGGAATTTAAAAGAATATCTGAAACAAGATACTCTGTTTCGAGTTCTAAAGATTGGATCACGATAAGGATTCCTTTTGACACCCATTGGGTAGCGGGAAAATCTCCTCCAACTTTTATTGGAGATTACTATGGAATGGTATTTGCCAATGATAGTGCCCCGACCGATGTTTCAATCTACTACAAGCCAGAGCTGATATTTAAAATATGCCTATACATCTCTGGAGTAACTTTTTTAATACTTATGTTGTTGCTAATTAAAACATTCCTACCGAAAAACATTGTCTAAATGTTTATACTTTTCTAAGTCGCACAAAGATATTGCTAAATCCATTTGAACCCGAAATGTATTCTTCTGTTGTTTTGGAAGAAAACAAATTATTGAATAACATAGTTCTCTTCAATATCCACTTAGAAATATACATGTTTAATATTCCTAAGGTTGTCCACCAACCACCAAAAACCCCGACTTTCTCTAATGAAAAACCATGCTCACTTGCTAACTCATGCAAGTTATGAGCTGAATAGTGCCTGTGTCCGATTAACCACCAGGCGGGATCTAATAGTTTTGAAAACAATGAAGAATATGGAGTAGAAATATATAGTTTTCCTCCAGGTTTGAGAACTCTAAATACTTCCTTTAGCATCACGGGTTCAGAAAACTTTGGAAGATGCTCGATGACCTCCCATAATACTACTGTATCAAATGAGTTTTTTGTAAATGGAATATTCAGAGCGCTTCCTTCTGTAAAGGATGCTTTATTAGATCTAATATTCGTTTTTGCTGTTTTCAAGTCAGCATTAGAGAGTTCTGTGCCAATAATTTTTTTTGTACCCACACTGATTGCAAATAGCTCGAACCATCCAAACCCACATCCAACATCGAGGACTCTTTTATTTAAAATATCTTCTTTATCACAAAAGAGAATGCTTGCTAAAAGTCTCCCACTCAATTTTGATTTTGGGATTTCTTTGAGAATATTCTTCATATTTTTTGATTTTTTATTCGTGTATTGATAAACAGCATGTCAATTGCACTTTGTGATGTTCCTGGCCCACTATCAAATATTCTTCCAATAGAATAGATCTTGAAGCCTTTATTGAGAATAACGTTTAAAACTTCTTCTGATTTGTTTTCGATAAACGACCTTTGGATACTTAATTCAATTAGTAAAAACTGGGTCTTATTTAGGGTTTGGTCTAAACCCTTAATAGTCTCAAGCTCAAACCCTTCTACGTCAATTTTTAATAAGTCAATCTTGGGAATATTCCTAAGCTCTATATCGCCAGTGCTCACCGGTGTTGAAATTTGTTGATAGTTCTCAGTATCCTCTGGCTCGACGAGGCTGGACCAGACTGAGAATGACTTATGTTGATAAAAATGCAGGCGTCCTTTCTTATTTCCTAAAGCGAGATTATTTGGTTTAACATTGGAAAACTGCTTGCAATTTTCATTTAAATGCACATAGGTTGCGGGTGATGGTTCAAAACAGATAACCCTAGAATTGGGATAGAAAAGTTTTGTGGCAAACATAAATTGACCAATGTTTGCTCCAATATCTACTACGATTGCTTTATCAGAAAGAATAGAACCCTTTTCGGTTGCAATATACAGTTCAAAGCAAGCGCTCAGAAAGAGTTTTGGGGAATACCGTTGGTCGTATTGCAACAGTTTTCCTAATAGATTTATCTTATTCTGAGTTTTAATAAATGAAGACAGAATATGTAAATTTGAGTTAAGAATACTTGTTAGCCTTTCAGAAAATGAAAGTCCGGATTTCATTGTAAGAAATTGCCAATCCATCTCAAAAAATCTAATTATCTGATTGAAGAGTTGCATATGTATTTCTATTATTTGCTAGTAATTCTTTGCAAGTAGCCTATCATATATCCAAATCCTCCAAATAGGAACTCAATCGTTTTCATAAATAGCATTCCAATTCCTACAATTGGGTTTGAAAACAATTTAGCAGTGTCAGAAAAATATAACTGGTATCTTTGCAATATACTAGCCTGCTTGTTAAATAACTGAGCATTATGTTTTTTATTTTTATACTTGGAAATAAATCTTCCATAGTAAAACTTTTTTTTAACTGTTTTACTTAAAGAAAGACTTTGTTCGTCGTGAATAATTAATGATTGTATTCTTCCCATTGATTTGCGTGAGTATAGTTGGGTGATTTTTTGTGAAAGATCAAAATCTTCCCCAGCAGTCAACTCGAGATCAAACCCGCCTATTTTCATAAATACATCCTTTTGAAAAAATCTTGCTGCTTCCATCCATTCGACATCTTGATAGAAACTTCTTTCCAGTTCTTTGCATTTTGACCAGAAACCAATACCCACAGATTTCTCGGGAATAATGACTGCAACTGTTTCTTTATCTGAAGAAACTAAATCGACACAGTCAGAAAGTACTGATTCACTCAAAACCATGTCGGAGTCAATGAAAAGCAAGTACTTACCCCCAGCATTTGATGCTCCAAAATTTCTCTGAGCAGAGCGCTCGGGTCCTCGTGTATAAACTTTGTTTGCATATTCATTAGATATTGTGACGGTTGAATCAGTTGAAGCATTATCAACAACGAATAGTTCAGTATTTGCGTAGGTCTGTGATGTAATTGATTCAAGACATCTTCGAATGGTTTGCTCGTTGTTTTTTGTTGTTACTATTACAGATACTTTGGGTAATGATGGTTTCATAGAACTATTTCAAAAAATTTTAAATTACTTGATAGCTCAGTAAACGTTTTACTATTTTTCCATGCATTCAGTTGTAAGTTCTTATATTTAGATTGATCTCCGAGTATAGTTACGATTTGATCGGCCATATCTTCTGCCGAATCTTTTGAACATACAATTCCAGTTATGTTGTGACGAACGCTATCTCTCAAACCTGAAGTGTTAAAAACGACAGATGGGGTTCCTTGGCTCGCAGCTTCAGTTACAACAAGCCCCCATCCTTCTTTTGCAGATGTCATTAGCAGCAAATGGCACTTTTGAAGTAAATGTATTTTTTCCTTCGTTGTTAATGGGCCTACATACCGAATATCTCCAGAAAATTGACTATTTTTTACTAGTGTTAAAACTTTTTGGCCATATTTTCCCACTGGTTTACCAGCAATTACTAGTTTTAAATTGGCAATTCTTTTTCTTGCTAACTCAAATGCTCGAATTTGTATATGAGTTTGTTTCATAGATCGAATTGCTCCAAAAGATAACAGGGTGGGATTGGCAAATTTTACTAAGTGTTTTACAGAAGATATCGGATCAATTGTTAAAGTAATCGGAACAATGTGTATATTTCTAGGATCAAAACCAAGCTCCAGAAGTTCGTCTCTCGTACTTTCCGACTCGGTTATGATTGGGCAATTAATAAAAGCCTTAAGATATATTGGTTCTGACAAAAAGCCAATTAAACTGAGCGGGAAAATAATTTCATGAAACCATACTATTCTCGCTAACTGAAAAATATACACAAACGGTTTAAGACCAGTATAGAATTGCGAAAAAAATGGTACTGTATTTATCTCTTCAATAACTTTGTCTGGCCATTGCTTTAAATTTTGAAGAAAGTACTTCATTGCAAAAAAATAGACTGAAAATCTGTTTCCGACTCGTATAACCTGGTAGCCATTAATAATTTCTTTCTTACTACAATTCGGATATCCAGATGTTAACAAGATGACATTGTGATTCTTTTTGGCCAATGCTGCTGCTAGTTGGTCAGTCACAACTTCTGCACCTCCAGCAGCGGGATTTGTTATATCTTTCCAAGTAAGCCACAATATATTCATTTAAGTGCTTGTATCAGTTATACTAGATAATCTACACTCTATTCTAAGGTCAATTGATCTTAATGACTATTATGAAAAACGCCTCACTTTTCTTATTACTACTTCTTATTCTATATTCTTTTATACTTCGATTTTCTGGGATTAGACTTAACCACCCTTTTTGGGTTGATGAATATAATTCAGCTATTCAAGCAAATGTGATTAGAAGTTATATAAGCGATTGTAACTGGCAAAACTTCATAACTAGAATTGAAAGAAATAACTTTTTAACTCATGTCTTAATCGCAGTCTCATTTTCTACTTTCGGAGAGAGTGAGGGGGCTGCTCGTATTCCATTTGTTTTAATTGGCACTCTTTTGCCGTTACTTCTCTTTATCGTAACTAGTAAACTTTACTCAAAATCTGCCGGCATTTCAGCAGCCCTTATTGCTACTTTCTCGTACTTACAAATCACTTGGTCAGTTCAGGCTAGGGGTTATATTCTCCAGCAGTTGTTAAGTTTGCTAGCCATATATTTGTACTTCAGGATATTTAATAATGCGTCAGAGCGACAAAAAACATCAATATTACCGCTTTTTTTAGTATCCTTGGGAATCGGAATCTTAACCCACAATATGTTTGTACTGTTACCCTTATCAATGATGTTGCACAGCTTATTGTTTTATCGATTGAGGGTTATCTCATTGTTAAAAAAACCCATGGTGATAGTTTTCGCAACTCTTTTTTTACTATTAACCCTTACACTTGGTGCATTTAACAGTATTTTCACCAGCGATCATTATAGTTTCTTTAATAATGCGTGGTATTACCACTCCCTGCTCTGGAGAGAATATGGATTGATTATATTTTTAGCGATAATTGGCTCGATCTATGGTCTGAAGACTAATAAAAAAGTAACATCGTTATTGATTATTTTTATCTCTTTACAGCTTCTATTTGTAACTTTCTTTTTTGGACACTATATGAGTAAGTATATTTTCCCCGTATTCCATTTACTCTTACTACTTGCTGGAATTGGTTTGGCATTCATCGCTGACAAGTTGACTCAAGTATTCAATAAATCAAAATATTCATTAGGTATTGCAATAGCACTGACACTATTTATTGTTGTAAATGGTGACAAGTTTGTGATAAAACCCAAACCTTTTTATAGCGTAAATCACGACATGCGTGATATCGCACTAGTCGACTATCATCAGGTTTATAAAATAATAGAAGAGAAAACTGGACCTGTATCAGAATTTGCACTGATAGAAACATGGCCCGATAGGGCGAATTGGTATCTTCAAAATAATCAAAAAGTTGAAGTTTACTGGTTTAGGTGGATCGACGGGGGGTTAAGAAAAAAAACTAACTTTTATACAAACGATCTTGGTGAACGAGTTGTGGAAGGCGCTAATGTTAAGTTTGTGGGCGAACTGAGTGATTTGCAACAAATCGTGAAAAAATATGAGCGCGGATTTATTTGGATTGATGATACCTCTCTTCCTGAAGATGTTATCAACTATGCTAAGGATAACTTTAAAGAAGAGTTATATATTGAACATTACAAATATGACGACAATCCGTACTCTATTTGGCCAGGCACACTTTATAGTTGGGGAATTATTTAAGTTCTTTTTTAAGCAGTAAGTATTCCTTAGCTACAAAGTAGGAGTACCTACCAGAAATCAATGCCGTAAGCCAAAATCCTTTTTGAGACACCAATCTGGGCTCTTTTAGCAAATTAGTAACCACAGTAAGGTAAGAAATAATAAGACAAATCATTGGAAAATTATATAAAAATCTTTTTTTTCTGACTTCCTTCGCTATAGTCTGGATATCTACATTATAAGAAGCCTTGTTTTCAATTGGTTCTAAGTAATCTTTTGCTTGGTATTTACACCATTTAAGCGTTTTTTCTTTAAAATTATTGTATGTATAATTGTTATACAAAGGTTTGTGATGCATTAGAAGAGGTACGTTTTTTGAAATTCCATGAACTATTATTGGGTGGTGAAACAAATCGATTATTCCAACTTTATCTTTTTGAAAT
This sequence comes from uncultured Gammaproteobacteria bacterium, assembly GCA_964610165.1. Classification (GTDB taxonomy): domain Bacteria; phylum Patescibacteriota; class Microgenomatia; order UBA1406; family GWC2-37-13; genus MFZZ01. The sequence goes on along the minus strand of CAZSUZ010000030.1, from coordinate 617 downwards.
AAAAATATTTTATATGGCCAACCTTTTGATATGTATTTCGTACCATCCCAAATTGGCCATATAAAATTATATGCAGAAATATCATCATTTTGAACTAATTTTCTTATATTTGTTTGCAATTTATCAGAAAGGTACTCATCTGCGTCAATTCTGAGAATCCAATTATTAGCGGCTTTTTTTATTGCAAAAATATAATGAGACTCGCCAATTCCTTTGTTAATTGGCATCTCAAATACGTTATTTGAGAATTTTCTAGCTATTTTTAAAGTATTATCTGCACATGGGCCATCATGAATAACAATAATTTCATCTACAACGTCAACCAATGATTCTAAACATCTTGCTATTACTCTCTCTTCGTTGTGAGCAACAATAAATGCAGAGATTTTAAATTGATTAGATAGATGATTGCGCATGAAATAATTAAATTATTGATAGTCAATTTCTACTAATATATGACAAGAAATAAATAGTAAAAAATAGATTGAATAAAAAAAATCGAATTTATTTTGCTTTATAAGATTCATTTTAGTTCTGATACCAATATCTAGCGGGTAATTTCTAATATTAAAATTGTACCCAGTCCCTTCTAATAGTCTTTGAATATCTTGCTTTGA
>CAZSUZ010000029.1:2439-14518 GCA_964610165.1 uncultured Gammaproteobacteria bacterium | reverse complement strand
GTGGAGATGCCGGGAATTGAACCCGGATCCGCAAAGGCTCTAAAATAAATGTTTTGCTAGAGATAGAATATTTTTTATGATGCTCAAATAGGTAAATAAACAAACCTTGTTTAAGCTTCCGATTTTATTAGTTTCGATCAGTATAAGATCGAGAACTTATGCTAACCTACACTCAGAAAGTTTTAGTGTATAAAGGATACTGAGTATCACCGATATACGCTACCTAAAGTCTTAAGCAAATAATGCTGTTTGACGGTTTGCAAGCATTCCATCAAATTTAGCAAGATATGCTTCAACAATAGATAGTGCGTTCTCTTTAGCAGAGTTTGCAATTATTGTTTTTCCATTTATCGTAATAGGTCCGCTCTAGCCATTTATAAAAGTGCAAATCTTCACGTCGAAGCCTGACATCCCCTAAATTATTTTTTAATATACTCTTTAATCTCTCTTTCTTGATCTATTTTAATGTCTCGTGCTTTTTCTAATCGCTTTGTACCAATCTCTCCGCGAGCTTTAGCTAAAGCGATAGAAAGCTTTATTTTGCGTCCCTTAGTATAGCATGCTATAGGTATAATAGTCAATCTGCCAGCGCTTTGCAATTTAGTTTGTAATTTAATAATTTCACTCTTATGAAGCAATAATTTTCTCTTTCTTACAGGATTGTAATCCGGCTGACTAATAAATTTATAAGGGATAATTTCGGCACTAAAAAGGACAGCTTCTTGGTCAATTATTTTTACAAATGATCCTTCAAGCTTTAATCCATTATTAAGAATAGACTTTACTTCTCCACCAGTAAGTGAAATACCGGCTTCGTATGTATCTAGTTCTTGATAATTTCTATGGAAAATACGATTCTCTATTTTCATATAGACGATTGTATCATGAAATTATATATATTTTGATTTAAATAAAAACGAAATCAATTAAGATTGTCTTTTTTTAAGGCGATAATACTTTTTACAAATCCAAATGATCTTTCTAAAATAATTTCTGCATCTGGAAATAATTCTTTCATTTGATTGATAGTCAACAAATTCCAATCCGGATACGTTTTCTTTACCCAGTATTTATTTGTAAATAAGATTATTCTTAATTGTACACTTCGAGGTAACATCACAAGAATAGCAGGAAGCCATGTGTGAGATTCTATTGGAAAGAATTTATATGGAGTTTGAATATAATAAGATTTACTTACTCTTCTTATTTCCTTAGCTAATTGTTTTTGATATGGATAAGCATATTGTCTAAATTCTGCATTATCTAATAATGTTAATACTTTCCTTTTATCACCAGTAACATGTTCTATCAAAGATGAACAAAAAATAATATCAAAAAAATTATCTTTAAATGGTAATTTTTTATTAGCGTCTAATACAATCGTATTGTATCCGAACATTTTTTTTCCATATTCTAAAAGTTCTGAATTAAAATCGCTAATAAATACATTTTTACTTGGCTTAATGAATTGAAAAAAATGATAGCCTGTTCCAGAACCTAAATCTAATATTTTATCTGCTATGCGAGGTTGTAGTCTATTTAAAAAAATTTTTCCTCTAAATTTTCGAGATTTTTTACTATACCAGATTCCTATCCTTTCTATTAAATTTATCCCTATTGTCATTACATAAATAAATTTTTTATAAGCGCAACATTTTTATATTGTGATCTATTCAGTATAATTCATTCTGTATGCCATCTTCAAAACACTATCCTACAGAAGCTATCATTGCTGTTACGCTCAATTGTAATGCACGATGTGTTATGTGTAATATATGGCAGAATCGTATTCCTAATGAAGTTAAGCCAGACTTTTACAAACGTCTTCCTTCATCCTTGAAAGAAATCAATATAACAGGAGGCGAGCCTTTTTTAAGACCCGATCTTCCAGAAGTTATCAAAACAATTCATGAAACGTGCCCACAGGCTCGACTTGTTATTAGTACTAATGGGTATCTTAAAAAAAGAATTGAATCTCATATGACAAAAATTTATAAGTATGTTCCAAATATTGGTCTTAGAGTTTCGCTTGATGGATTTGGTCATACACATGACAACATAAGACGCTTGCCTCATTTTTTTGAATACGCAATGGAAAGCCTGGAAATATGTAAAAGCATTGGACTCACAGATCTTGGAATCTCCTTTACATTGATGAAACTTAATACGCAAGATTTGTTAAAAATGTACTCATATTGTAGAGATCGTAACATGGAATTTTCGTTAACAGTCGCCACTGATTCACCTATTTATTTTGGTACAGGCAAAATTACACTGCGTCCTGAAATTGATGATACATTAAAAGATATTTTTAATGAATTAACTACTTCTCAGTATAAAAGTACCAACCCTAAAAATTGGATTCGAGCTTGGTTTAATAAACGATTACTACAATATATTGAGACAAATACCAGAAGTTTGACATGTCATGCCGGTGATGATTTTTTTTATCTTGATTCTCTTGGTCGTATTTACGCATGTCATATTAAACCTTGGGAAATGGGAAACCTTCAAGATAAAACTTTTGAAGAATTATATTTTTCAGAACGAGCAACAAAATTCCGTTCAAAAGCAAAATTATGTAATGATTGTTGGATGGTATGTAGTGCTCGCGCATCCATTAAAGGGAGTTTTGCTAAAGTTCTACAAGAAGTCATATCAGAAAAATTATCATCACATCTAACATAACCTCATGAAAATTGCTATTATAGGTCCGCGTGTATTTCCAACTTCTTTAAAAAAAGGAGTTGGTGGACTTGATATCCGAGCTGAACAATATATCCATACCTTATCGAAAAAAAACATACTATATGTCTTCATTCGTAAATGGACATCTCAAAAAAAAACTTCAACTAGCGTTAATATTTTTATTATTCGGATATGGACACTGAAACATATCTTGCTAGATACTTTTATTTATAGCTTTCTTGCAACCATGGCTGGGATGTTTTACTCTTGTGACATATTCATGTATGAAAGTACTGGATCGGCATCTTTTTCTTTTTTACCCAAATTGCTTGGGAAAAAAATTATTGTCACAATACATGCGGAAGAATGGAAACGCAGTAAATGGAATATATTTGCTGTAAAATATCTTCAATTTTTGGAATATATTTCTGTACATTCTGCTACTAAAGTTGTCACTATTTCGTCTACACTTCAGACTCTAATAAAAAATAAATATCATGTTAATTCCATTCTTATACCATATTTTCAACAAAAACATATTACAACTGAAAAATCACAATTGTTACATAAACTAAATTTATCAGAAAATGAATTCATACTATTCTTAGGTAGAATTACTGCAGAGAAGAGAATAGAATGGATTATTCAAGCATATCAAGAAATTAAAACTAATAAAAAACTTGTTATTGCAGGTGATAATTTTTTAGACCCTCAATATGTAAGTTTTATTAAACAATTATCCAATAAAAATCCAAATGTTATTTTTACTGGACATGTAATTGGTGACCTTAAAAGTGAACTTTTACAACATTGTTTATTTTTTGTTCTTCCTTCAATAATTGAAGGTCAATCAATTGCTTTACTGGAGGCTATGAGCTATCATAAACCGATTCTAGTTGCAGACATTCCACCTCATTCAGAAATGATTCAGAATAAACATTTTTTATTCTCACAAGATAACTTTGCAGATTTTCAAAAAAAACTAACAATTCTATTACATCTGAAAAAAAATGAAGTAAGATATTCATATCTAAAAATATTACCTAGTAAAAAAGAATTTGATTCTATGTATGAAAAACTTATTGAAGATGTGGAACACCCTTGATACAACATTTTCTGCATATACACCTTATTTATTTGCTTTATCTCTTTTTTTATTACATATTCCCTACTATTCTATTACATCTATAAGTCTATTTAATTCTTACCTTATTGCACGATTACTGACCATAATACTGTTTTTTTATCTTGCTATTTCAAAACTATTTGAACGGGAGAAACTTTCTTTGAATCAAAATGTAACAATAATTTTGTTAGTATTATTTCTTTTTGCAACAGGTTTATCTAGTATAGCTGCTTTTAGCATGTCAGCTTTTATTTCTAACTACGAAGATATTGTTCTTGCTGTTCTTTTCTCAATTAATTGTTATCTTGTATGCGCTAAGAACTTTTCTACTACAAGTAAATGGATAGTTTTAGCAGTTATTGCTTCAACAGCTTTAAGTGTTATTGATGAACTTATTCTCTTAATCAATCCAATATTTTACATGCAATATGCCCAAGTTCTGCTTCATCCTAGCCAATACGAATTTATTCAAGCCAGCATTTTTAGGGGAAGATTATTTGTCAACAGATATAATGAAGTTTTTATTCCTCTCTTCATTTTTTTTATTGTATATCCACTTAAAATTAATACAAAAAAACTGTTTTTAACAATTCTTATCATTTTGATTTTTACTCTCGCGCTTTTTTCTGGATGGAGGATACGTCTTTTAACTTCCATTATGGGAATAGCCACTCTTATCCTTTTTATTAAAGACTTTACAACTAAAAAAAAGATAATTATCTTTTCTAGCATATTCATTGTTTTTTTTATATTAATCGTAGGATCTGACAACTTAATGAGATCTTTTACTGGTTACTCAACGATTGGAAGACTTTTATTTGAAGATCAACAAGACGTTGATGCACTCACGTCAAGATTAAATTTTTTTAAAAAATCGATTGAATTATTTGTATCTTCTCCAATTGTTGGGGTAGGTCTGGGACATTATAGCCTTATTGCTGATAAACCATATCGACAATTTTATACAGTTTTTCAAGAACAAAAAATTGAAGCAGAATTATTAAGTCTAAATCCCCATAATATTTTCTTCCATCTTCTTGCGGAAACTGGAAGTATTGGATTATTAAGCTTGGTAATTGTACTCATTTATTTTATATTTCAAGACTGGTCTATCTTTACACAAAAGAAGAATTCAAAACTACCAATATACTCTATTCTTATTTCAGGATTCTGGATTTTATTCACATTTGCCATTTTCCATGGACAAGTTGGATTCCAATTTTATGCTCTTCTATTTGGATTTCGTGCTGTCTTGGAAGCTTTTAAACAGATTGACATATAATGGCAGAATCCTCTTTTGATCATATATTTTTACCATTTCTTTTTCATTTTTACTTATATAATTCCTTAATTTTTTATTCTCCAATAACTCATTCAGATAAAATAATACAGTGGCAACTTTATTATCTCTTAATAAAATACCATTTTTTTTATGTTGGATAATTTCACGAGGGCCAAAATCCACATCTGACGCTAGCACAGGTACACCTAATGCTTGAGCTTCTATTATCGAATATGGCAACCCTTCATACTGTGATAACAAGATAAAAATATCAGAATTTTTAATATAAACATACGGATTTTTCTGCCAACCTAAACACTGTACATTTTTTTTAATAAAAGAATTGGGAAAATGTCGACTTATATCTGAAGGTAATGTATCTATACCAAGAAATCTCACGATAATATTTGGCCTTTTTTTTGTAATAGATTGAATTACTTGTAACAAGGAAAAAATATCTTTTTGCGCGTCATTTCGTACCATTGTAGTAACAGATATACGTTTAGGAGCTACCTTTTTATCGTATGCCACAGTAGATAATTGTTTTACTTTATCGATGTCTAAAGGATAGATAATATGATAAATTTTATCTTCTCGAATATTATATTTTTGTATTAATTCTTTTTTTATACCATACGCAGGAGCTACATGAGCATCGCTTTTAGGATATAACCAAATAATTAAATATCGAATTATTGTCGAAAAATATTGTTTCCTGTTAGTTTCAATATGTTTAGTAATATTTACATTACTACTGTTAATAACATAAATATTGTTATTAAATAACTTTAACAAGTCTGTTGCAATATTTGCGTAAATATCAAATGAATAGATAATATCTGGCGAATATTCTTTTACATATCTTGCAAAATATATAAAATTTTGAATTGATTTTAAGAAAGGATTTAATGAAAAAAATCCTTGTTTTACTATTTGATGCCCTACTTGTTTATATTCAAAATCATAATTATGAGGGGTAATATGTGTTAGTATTTTTACTTCAAATTCTGGATTATGAGCTAGCTTTTTATAAATATGCTCTAGAAATTTACCAGTTCCTCCATTTGGATCTTTTATATAAAACAGAATTTTGTATTTCTTCATAAAAAGATTATCGTATATCCATCAAGGTATAGTTGTCCAATACATTTCTCGCAGTTTCTAAATATAAATATCGGCCTATTTTCATTGGAGTATCATTATAAAAATAGACTCCATTCTGATTTCTTAAGACTATTTCAAGAGTGAGATCAATATCAATAGGTTTTTCAGTTTCTATTGGAAAGTTAATGCCCATATAATTTGCATAAGAATCTGAGTAATTTTTATCTAAAACTTTTAAAATAGTCTCTTCACCATCAAAATAACTTTCACCCATTTGTATTGATTCATAGTCTGATAATTTCATTTCTCTTTTTTTTAGAGATATGATCTTTTTTTCTCGAACATACGAAAGGGGTTTAGCAGAAAGTTCTATTACTGTCCCGCTTATTGTAACTTTAGTAAGTTGAAAATCTACTGCTGAACCAATTTTTAATGGAGATCTTTTATACATATAATCACCAGTACTATTATTTTTATCTACATACATTTTTAAATCAAGATAAGTATCATATTGACCTGATGGAATATAATTTACTGGATAAGATCTTACTTCTAAAACTTCCACTACTGGCTTTCCAGTTAAATTTATTTCGGTATCACCATCCTTAACAGAAGATACCATCCAATAAGAAGGTTTTAAGGTATTGGCCCACCATAAGCCTTGTGAAACTTTAACTCTTGCATAGACTGTTTCTTTTTTTCCTGTTATGAGTTTAAAAAAAACAATAATACCAACTACAAATAGAACTAAAACAATAATTGTAATAATAAAATTGCGTTTTAATAAATTAAAAATAGTCTTAAAAATTTTTTTGTTTTTCATCATGAATTATTATAACTAACTTATTTGCTTTTTGAGTCTTATGCAAGAGTATATTGACACTAAGATTCATTATGCCATACTCTATAGTATTTTTATGATTAGTAAAATTTTAGCTTTCTTATTATTAATAATTCTTTCTCCAGTACTTTTTCTATTATTTATACTAGTAAAGACCACCTCGCAAGGTCCATTTATATTTAAACAAATGCGAGCCGGTAAGAATAAAAAGATTTTTTTTATTTATAAAATGCGTTCTATGGTTACCAATGCAGAAAATGTAAGAAAAAATTATATCCATCTTAATGAAGCTAATGGACCTGTTTTTAAAATTGCAAATGACCCAAGATATACAAAAATAGGAAGAATTCTATCAAAAACTGGATTCGATGAATTACCTCAACTTATTAATATAATAAGGGGAGAAATGTCTTTTGTTGGTCCACGACCTTTATTAATTAATGAATCTAATAAAATTCCTAAAAAATATCAAAAACGTTTTACTGTTTTACCAGGAATTACTTCCTTATGGGTAATAAAGGGTTCTCATAATCTTTCTTTTAAAGAATGGATGGAATTAGATATGTTTTACGTTAAAAATCATTCGTTATTGCTAGATCTGTATATTGTCTTAAATACAATTATTCTATTATCGAAGGCTCCTTTTAGGCTTATTAAGAATAAATAAACCAATCTTTCCAAGTATAACAATAACTAAATACCAAATTTCTTTATTCACCAGTAGTAATAACTTCTTGTATACAGGATTTGAAGATAAACTTAATAATAATAATAATCTATTTAAACCACCAAAAAGTCTACTTTCATCGTTAAAAAATTGGTCAGATACAAAATATTCCCCAATTTTTACTTGTATATAATTACAAGGTTCTAATTGTTTAACTACCTCATTTGGAATGCGAGTTTTATAGTAATTTTTAAGAAGTAACAATACTGGATATATAAAATTTTCTAAACGGTAACGCTTACTAAAACCAACGAATTCCTTCCACATTTCAGTATTATTTTCTTTAGAAATAATTGTATGAATAAACGACAATCTAAATGCTCCTTTAAAATTATGATGAAAAAAATGCAAACATAGATACAAAACTAAGTGAGCAGGCTTTAATATGTGATATGTTGCCTTATCTAACAGAATGTCATTTTTTTGTTGTAAAAAATTAACTGTTAAAGCTTGCATTAATGATTGTGAGTATAATTCCTTTGTCAGATTAATCTGAGTCATCATAAATACAGGTTCAACATGAACATCAAAAACGACAACTACATTTTTAATTTTTTTATAAAAATTTAATTCTCCAAAGTCTGCCTGTTTATTTTTATTTAAATTACCTTCACCAGGCTTGTATCCAAGTGTAAGTAAAAGCTTTTTAACTTTGTAAAGATCTTTTATATGAATTAAAATATCTGAATCAGCATACAATCTACGAGGGATTTTTTTTTCATATTTCAAATGTACTGGTAATCCTTTCAAAAATAGATATTCAATTTTATATTTTTTAAAAAGAGTAACAATATGTTTTATTTCTTTCAAATAAAAAGATGATTGTAAATGGTAAAACAATTCTGGATGAAATTCTATTTTCCCTCTTTTTACTTTTTCCAATGTGCCAATAATATCTTTTTTATATACTTTCCCATCCGCTTTTAAATTATTGTCACCTTTAGGAATAAGATATGTATCTGTTTTATAAATTACTCTATGTGTAATATATCGACTCCTTTGCTTAAAAATAATAATGTCATTTACATTAATATCCTTAAAATGAGTTTTTTGAAAATAAACCACATCACCATTTATAAGCAAAGGAAACATGCTATTTCCAAAAGTTTTAATTTTTCCTAATGTATGTAGCTCAAGAATCGACATATCGCTTTATATACTATCAGATATTTTCTTGACAAGCAGTTTTTTATAAACTAATCTGTTAATTAGAAATGATACAAAAAAAGAACTCTAATTTAATTCTCATCATTGTTGCAATTGTTATAGTAGCAACTATTACTATTATCATTTTACTTTCTCAACGATCAAAACAATCTGATTCTGATACTCAAGAAACTACTACATCGACACCACAAACTTCAGAACAGATAAAAGAAAGTGAAATGAAAAATAAATTAACAATTGACGAAATCGTTATGGACTATGTTGTTGATACATATCCTACAGCAAATAATATTCAAAATACAGTTGAATATGCTGGATTAGGATACGCAATAGTCAACACGACCTTTTCAATGGATGAAGAAAATACTACAAAAAAAATATATCTTAAACAAGCAAATGATACATGGGAATTTTTGCATGAAAGTGACGAAAATATTTCATGTACAACTGCTAGAGAAATTTCTGCAAGTGATAGTGTTCTTATGTTAAATTGTAAAGAATAAGAACCTAATAATTTACTTGTTTATCAATATGATCGATTACTTTTAACGCATCATTGTTCCCTTTATATAAGAATTTATACTGTCTGAGCAATGATTTAGCTTCCTCAAACGATTTATTATTAATCTTTTCTTGAATAAGAATTGCATAATTTTCTTTATTGAATGGATATATCTTATGTGCCATTTCATACTTATTCTGCTTAGTTAAAATACTATTTATTATCATTAATTGAAAAAAAATAAAAATTGTTACTGCAGGTATTAATAAATAGGAAGTGCGTATTTTCCATTCCTCTTCTTTGTAAAAAAGTCCAGCTAATAAAAAAAACATTATAAGAAAAGAATAGAATCTGACAGAGGAATCTATTTGAAACATAATAAGAAGACCAATAAATACAAAAATAACTGGAGCTACTTTGGCACTTCCACTTTTAATTTGATCAATTGCAGATTTAATAAGCAGAAATATAAGAATAGTAAATAATAACCCACCTATTAATCCATTTTCAGCAAAAACTTCTAAGAACATATTTTCTCTTGTATTTGCCACAATTCTTTTTCCTGCAAATTCAGTAATATGTGTTAAATTATTGGGTCCTAATCCAAAAAAGGGGTTAGACTTAACTATATCTATTGCATTAGTATAATGCTCAATCCTTAACCCCAATAATGTTTTATCTGGTAAAGATACATGTTCCTTTAGTAAAGTGTGAACATTATTTAATAGAGGCATCTGCTCTGCTTCTTTCACTGTAGAAAATGTCAAAATAGATAATAGAATAATTATCGTTGTAAATACAATACTGATTAATTTATATTTCTGCCAAAATGTATGGTCACGCTTGTTTGTAACAAATAAAATAAGGATTGTTGTGACAATAAGAGAAACATAGGCTGCTCTAACAAATGTTAAACAGACAATTAAGGCAAAACAGATAAATCCTAATAAATATTTTTTATTGAAAGAATAAAAATACATACTACACGCAAAAATTGTTGGAATAATCAGCCACCTTCCCAATGGGTGTTGAGTGTTATTAAATGATGGATATACAAATTGATATGTTCTATTAGATACATAATCTGGCCAATTATCACCCATAAAAAAAGTTAAATAACATGCAAACAATAACGTAATAACCGAAAATGAGAAAATAAATATCGGCATTTTTTTAATTAACTCTTCTTTTAAGTTATATGTAATTAAAAATAAGAGAAATACTGACATATAAACAAATGTGTACTGTAATCCATCTGAAACATCTGCAGCAAAGTATGTAGAAACAAAAGAGAATAAAACAAACGTACTAAATATTATAGAAAAAAAGTAAGGAATTTTAAATCTGCCCTTTACAATAGTCATCATCAGTATCATAATAAATGGGAAGGAGTACAAAAGATATAAAGCTATTTCTCGTCCATTAGTTATGGTAAAACCTTCAAAAATGAGAATTGCTGTTAGGTATATGTAAAAAAAACCAATCATATAATTGCAGGACTTTTTAATATAGTTTATAGTATAAATAATGCAGTATTTAAAACCAATTTTCATTAAGAAATGCCTCGCATCCTTATTGTTGTTTATTGGTTTTTTTGTAATCTCTCCTTCACAATCTTCAATTTTTGGTCAATATTGTAATACTGATGGCATTACTGCAGCGCTTACTTATCCTTATAACGGAAATAGTACACAAGCTCTTGTTGACCGCAACGGAGGACGAGGAAATGAAGGCATAGCAGTGTGGAGAGTAGGTGATCCAAAACCAGGCTACTCTGGTGATGATCCTTACTTAGCAACAAATCTTTTATGTGGCAGTACCTATAATTACGAAGCGTATACGAGGAACTCATGTGCTGGCTCTGACACGTTTGGTGGTACATTTCCAACAAATCCTTGCGCAGCAACTCCTGTACCCACTTTACCACCACCTACAGGTCAAAATTATACTTGTAATACAAATGGCACATTAACTGTTCGCTGGAATGCTGTTACTGGTGCTTCTGGATATATTGCAAGACTAGACTACCAAGGAAGCATGAGTGGACCCGTCATCCATGACTGGCAAAATTTGGCTCTGAATGATCAAGTAGCACAACCTACAGCTATCAATTACACATTCCCTATTACATACGGTACGCGGTACCAATGGGCAGTCTCAACAAAAAATTCTGCTAATGTAGGTGGTTCTTGGAGCTGGAATAGTCCAGCTTTTTCATGTACAGCTCCTCCACCAATTACACGCACTCTTACAACAGCTGCAAATCCTGCAGGTAGTGGAACATTCCAATGTAGCACCACCTCTGCCTCAACTGGCTTCGGTGCTTGTGCCGCAACATATGTAAATAATACAACCGTATACGTGCGTGCAAACGCCGCAACCAACTATGGTTTTACAAGTTTTGCAACTGGTCATGGTTGTACTACGGTTTCAAGTAATGTCTGTACTTATGCCATGACTGCTAATCGTAGTATTACCGCTAATTTTGCTCTTGTACCTCGAACACTCACAACAGCTGCAAGTCCTGCGGGGAGTGGATCATTTCAATGTAGTACCACCTCTGCTTCAACTGGTTTTGGTACTTGTGCTGCTAGTTATACTCACGGTACAACCGTATATCTACGAGCTAATCCTGCAACTAA
>CAZSUZ010000029.1:0-2339 GCA_964610165.1 uncultured Gammaproteobacteria bacterium | reverse complement strand
ACAACAGCTGCAAGTCCTGCGGGGAGTGGATCATTTCAATGTAGTACCACCTCTGCCTCAACTGGTTTTGGTGCTTGTGCTGCTAGTTATACTCACGGTACAACCGTATATCTAAGAGCTAATCCTGCCGCAACTTACATCTTCTCTAGCTTTGCAACTGGTAATCCTTGTACAACAACAACTGGCAATGTATGTACACTTGCCATGACTGCAAACAGAAGTGTCACGGCCAACTTTGCTTTAAGACCAGATCTTACCCCTGGTACAATCACTCGAGATCCACCAGGTACTAGTGGCACAGAGGGCTATGATATTATATATTGTAATAATGGTCCAGCTGGTGCATCAACACAGACATTCATCATTCGTATTGTGAATACAGTTAGTGGAGCAGTTACTACAAGGACAGTAACAATCCCTGCAATTGGTGCTGCAAATTGTGGAACAGCTACAGTTCCATGCTCTCAAGTAGGAGACACATACGGTGGCATTAATTGTAATGAAGACTCTAGCATTGATGTTACTTTAGACTTTGGAGCTACCGTTTCTGAAACAAATGAAGGCAACAATACTTCAAATGGAAATATTTTTTCTGCCGTAGCAAGTGAACCTTTTTATAAACTTAGTAACGCATCGTTACATAGATTACAAGCTATTGATGTTTCTATGCCAGCAGGAATACAAGCGTATGATGCAGTAGATGATACTACAGATCCATTCTTAATTGTTAAAGGTGGTGCGGGCATTACTTCCGCTACAAGTACAATTAGAGTTGTATCTGCTAGCGGATATGTTTCAACTAACAATATTCGCCGAGAAAGTTATACAGACGCAGACACATATTTAAATGCACTCTCAACATTTACAACCTATGCTACTGCGCAAAAACCAATTAATTCAATCACTGACTATAACCAAGTGGCATCAAATACTGTAAATATATATACAGGATCATTACCATTAGTAATTACAGGCGCCCCTACTTCAAACGCAACAGACTTTGTACTACTAGTGAATGGAAATGTCACTCTTAATCAGGTACCGACATTTAATACTGTTGCAGATAATTCTATAGCTATAATTTCTACTGGTACTATTTCAATAAACCCTGCAGTAACAACTGTCAATGCAATACTTATCGGAAATGCAATAAGTCTTGGAGCATCAGTTAACCCACTAAAAATTAATGGAAATTTGATTTCTAACACTGCAACAACAATTACCAGAAACAGAGCAACAAATCCAGATATTCAACCGAATGTATTTATCGTATTTAATCCAAAAATGTACTTAGATTTGTTACCTCACTTATCAGACATCACAGTCGAAGGTAGACAGGTACAATAGAGTGTATGAAATTAAAAGAGAATCTTATTTATCTGCTCCTTTTTTTACTTCCTACTCAATTGGGAAAACATTTTTTTCTTCCATTTTCTTATGTATCTGGTGTAAGGATTGATTATTTAACCCCAACAATTTATCTTACCGATTGCATAATACTTTTATTAACTATTCTTTCAATTAAAACTTTTAAAATTCAGTTCAATAAAAAGATATTTATTATTTTTCTACTCATTATTGCAAATATTATTTTTTCATTATCTCCTTGGATTAGTTTTTATAAATGGATAAAACTCGCAGAAGTAGTTACATTATTCTTTTTGCTAAAACCAAAATTAAACATAAAATACGTGCTATTGGCCTTTATTGGCGGAGCATTATTACAACTTATTCTTGTTTTATTCCAAATTACTCAACAACACACAATGCAAGGCTTTGCATATTTCTTGGGTGAAAGATACTTTTCCATTTCTACACCAGGAATTGCAAAAACTAGTCTACAAGGAACTGAAATATTACGAGGGTATGGTAGTTTTTCACATCCAAATTCTTTAGCCGGATTCTTTCTGTTACTTTATACATACATTTTATTCGAAAAAAAATATAACAAACATATTTATCTTAAGTACACTTTTATAGCTATATCTTCTGTATTAATACTACTTTCATTCTCCAAAATTGTTATTATAACCTTCTTAATACTTACGGCCTATTTTGCTTCGAAATATATTGCTTGTAAATTTTGTGCGGTTGGAAGAATAATAGTTCTATCAGTTTTAAGTCTTTTATTTATTTCGGCACAAGGAGATCCAGAAAGTTTTCAAAAACGTCTTTATTTAATTCAAAATTCTATTCAAACAATATTACAATATCTCATTACAGGAACTGGGTTAGGTGCATATCTAGCTGCGCAAACTCAATTTCCAATTCCATATTCCTATCTTTTCTTTCAACCTGTGCATAATATATTTTTGCTTTTTTTGGCAGAAACTGGTGTC
>CAZSUZ010000028.1:0-14556 GCA_964610165.1 uncultured Gammaproteobacteria bacterium | reverse complement strand
GATCCATTGATTGTTGCTCCCTCAAGGAAATTCTCTGGGACTATTGTGAGGGAATTGAGCCAGAGGCTTCCATTTATTGTTGCTCCCTCAAGGAAATTCTCTGGGGCTGTTGTGAGGGAATTGAACCAGAGGCTTCCATTGATTACAATTCTGCCATTCTCAATGACATAATTATTAACTCCGTATTTCTCAAGGAACTTGATTTGCCTGCACAGTTCCTGGCTTAATATCTCTGCCATATTTTTCAAAAATTGCTCATGCTTTTTTTGTTAGAATCCATCTCTATCAATAACAACCAATCCATCCTTGATTCTATCGATGACCCATAAGCAAATAGCTGAACCAATTATTCTCAATAATTTCATTGTTGTTTAGCTGTTGCTTATAATATTTTTAATATTTTAATTGAGTTGTTGGTGATTTTTGGTTGGCTATACTCACCATGACCATATGCCTGTGGTAATAATTTCATTTCTACTTCAACATCAAATACTTTTGGTTGAGATAGGGATTGAATAAATGACTTTACTCCTTTTTCATCAGTTGGGCTATTACTTAAGTAAGCCTTAATCAAATCTTCTTCACTAAACTTCTTCTCATTAAGAGATTGTGCTGCTTTGAAACCTTCTTTAAAAGCATCATAATATTTACAATTAGAATTGAAGTATCTTTCTTCTTCATCTATATCCTTGGTAGGGTGAATTTTTGCATAGCTTCTTGCCAACTTCTCAACATCAACCCATCCAATCTTCTTACAGTCTTCTTCTGATAAAGCAGAGAAATCTATTGAAGGTAGTTGTTGGATGCCTGCTATGATTTTTAACCCCCATTCATCATATTTAGGATGGCTACAAAAAACTTCTATTTGTTTTGATTCAGAGTTATATGCAGTTACTCCTGTAACTTTCTCATCACTAACCACTATTGGATTAGGAAGCATTATTAGTTGTAATTTCATGATTTTTGTGATTTAACTATTTCTATTAACTTTTTTAAACATTCAAGTTCGGCTTCTTCGTAAGTATTAAGTCCTTCTGTAAAAGTTGTTGGTAATTCTAATTCAGTTCCGATAGGAATATATCCATATCCCCAACCTATTCCAAAGTCAATATCATGTAATATTCCATACTTCTCTCTAAACCATCTAAATGCTTGTGAAAATGTTGGTGCTAATGTATGAGCTTCACATATATCATTTTGCTCAACTAATATAGATACAAGAGGACTATCAGAATAACAGCCTGATAATATAAATTCTCCAGGTACATTATATCTACCAAAACAAGGTTCATCAAACCCTAATTCTTTAAGAGCTAATGCTTGTTCGTAAGGGATAAATTCTTTATTCATGTTATTTAATATTAGATTCTGGGTAGCAATTTTTTAATGCTTCAACTACATCTTCATAACTAACAGTATCTGTTGATGAACCAGAAGGAGCTGATTCTATACATTCTTTAACTGCTGCTTTAACATGAAGTTTAGCAAATTCAATCATTGCTTGAATGTGTTCATCTTCATAAAATTGTTCGTTAGTCAAGTTTTTATTTAAAATTTCTTCTGCTGTTGGTATATTCATATCAAATTATTTAATGTATATTCAATAACTGCTTCTGATTCGGATGCATTTTATTTAATTTCATAACTCTAAAAGTTTTTTGTTTTAAGTTTTTTGTTCACAATTATACCAAATTAAAAATTGATTAATTGCTTTAAGATTTATATTTCCAAATAAATCCTTTATAGTTTTTGTATTTAAAACATATTCATGATTACCATCAATTTCATCAGTTACCTCTTCCAACTCTTCTATTCTTTTTTGAATAGCCTCAGCATTAATAATTACGTATTTGTTTTCCATAAAAAAATCATTTACAAAATATACGACAAATTCAAAATTATGTTACTTTTCATGGCGTAATTTCCATTTTAAGTGCTTTATTTATTGCGTCAACCAATAGCAAATCCTGCATTGGACTCGTCTTTATTTCTCCAATAATCTCACTTAATTCTTTAACAACAAACTTGACTGCAGATTTCTTTCTGTTAGATAATCTATATTTATAATACTCTTCAAATAACCTCTTGATTTCAACAGCACTAAAATCCTCTGGATTATTTGTTATGTTTTGAGATAATATATTTATATCCATAGTAATTAGTTTTAATTGGTGCAAAGTTAACATTTTTTCTATTCAATGCAAATTTTTTTTGTAAGATAAAATATTTGTTGTATTTTTGCCTTGTAAATTAATAAATTTGAAAATGATAAATGAAAACAAGGGAATTGATAACGTCGATTCAAAATTTATTTGCCCAAAATTTATTTGCCCAAAATTAGGAGATCTATCTGAGGAAAATTCAGCATTATTAAGTATTCATTATTCAGATGAAATAAGAACTAAGGAGCTTGAAAAAGAATTAGAAAAATTAAGAGAAAGAAATGAAGAATTGGAAAAGTCGAAAACAGATATGCATCTCGATAGAATCAAAATGATTCAACAAATTCTTAGCCTCCAATCTCAGATTAATCTAATGAAAAAATGAGTTAAAAAAGCAGATAAATATTATTGAGAGAAATAAATTATAACATTTTTTTGACTTTATCGTATATATAATCAGTTGCCAAGATTAATTTAATATTGACAGAAACAAGATAAAGGTATAGTAGATAGTGATCATTTTTAGAGATAATAAATAAAAAAAATCATGAAAGTAATTTTCTTGGATATAGATGGTGTTTTGAATTTATGCCGACCTGAACGGGATGAATATGGATCTTTATTCCATGAAAATTTTGTAGAGAATCTTAAAATGATTTGCGAGAAAGCTGATGCAAAAATAGTCATAAGTAGTTCGTGGCGGCTAAGCGGCTTGTCGATAATGCAAGAAATGTGGAAATGTAGAGGTTTGCCTGGTGAAGTAATTGATATTACTCCATGTTTCATGAACGAAAGAGGTACGACATTATGCCGTGGAGATGAAGTTCAGGAGTGGATTGATAAAAATAACCCATCGGCATATGTTTATATCGATGACGATTTCGTTGATGTAAACGAGAGCCAATTAAATAATTTTGTTCAAACATCAGGAAATCATGACCACTCAGATCATATTCAGGGCTATGGACTAACTAAAGAATGCGCACTAAAAGCAATAGACATTTTGAACAAGGGAGATCAATTTAAATAAATATAAACACTATGGATTCAAAAAATCAAATTCAAAAAAGGCAGATAAATTTTAGAGCATGGGATGGTGAATGTATGTTAACAACATTGGACTCAATAACATTAGAAGAATTAAGGGTTGGAATTATAGATGAATCCGATGACGGTGAAATTAAGACGACGGAAGTTATTTATATGCAATACGCCGGACTGAAAGATAAAAACGGTAAAGGTAAAGAAATATTTGTTGGGGATATACTTTCTGAAAAATGGAAAGTAGAAGTTTATCAAAGCGAAACAACAGGAACTTTTATGGTTAAATTCCATACAAATCCAAAAGTAAATAAACCGAGAACTTTATACGAATTTTTGTATCAAAGATATAAAGCTGGTACAGGCGAAAGAGATTGTGTTGTGATTGGAAATGTATTCGAAAATCCTGAATTATTAACTAAATAAGGCATGAACATTAAAAATAAAAAACTAACTGCTAAGGACAACTTAAAGCAAACTGTCGAAGACATTAGATTCTTAATTGCTACAAATTGCTGTGATGAAACAATTCAGAAAAGAATAGAGAATTTTATAAACTCAACTAAATAAAATATGGAAAAGAAGGTAATTTACGAAGTAAACAATAGAAAGTATTTGCTTTTTGAAGTCGTTACATCAGATATGTCTACTTGCGAAGACATAATAGATAATGCAAAAGATTTAGGAGGGATTATTCAAAAATATAGCGTAGTTAAAACAGGAGTATTCTCAAGTAGGGCTGAACTATCTATTCTTATACCTGAAGAAAAGGCATTAAAATTTCATTATTAATCAATTAGTTAATTTTCTATTTTAAATAAAATAAATATGCTTAAAATAAAAACAAAAGACAACGGTACATTGACAGCCACAACAGAAGACGATTTTACAGGTGAAGGAACAGAATTTATGAGAATTGAGTTAAACAATGAAAGCGGTAATTCTTGGATATATCTCAATGAACAAGAGGCTGAACAGTTAAGAAATGACATAAATCTATGGCTGGAAGATTATAAAACCGTTACATAATTAACAAATAGAAACGCTATGAAAAAATAAAAGCAACAATACCCTAAAAAGTTCAAATGTCTTAAGCGTAAGATCAAGGAATTGAATGAGGGTATCAACAAAATAAAAGAAAAACGTTCTTTGAAAAGTTTAAACAACTACTAATTAACACTGAGCAGTGATAAGTTGATTGGAATCAAAAGCCTCTTCACCAGTAATGGCAGGCTCTTATTACAACACAGTTCTAAGATGTGTTTGGCTTGGGTTAATTGCAGAGAAAAGAGTGCTAGGTGGAGATCGAGCCTTGTGTCCCTTAGAAGGACAGTAGTTGTTTATTTATACTTTATAGTTGTAATACAGATAATAATTGATATTTATAACAAATCAGATGTTAGTTATATTAATCCAATAGGGAATCACAACCTGATTGCTTCACGCCTGTTTTTATATTTGATGTTAGTTATATTAATCCAATAGGGAATTAAAACAAAAGGAAGAAGAGATGGCAACGTATTTTGAAAAATTATTTTGTTCAGAAGGTCAAAAACTTCGATTTAAGAAGGATATTGTTTTTGAAGAACAAGTCTTAGCAAAAATTGGGTGTATTCTTCTATAAATATCATTATCATAGTCAATAACAATGTTTAATTTGTTGTTAGGACTTGCTTTAGGTAATGTACACATCTTCTTTTCTTTAAAATATGCCCTATCTTGTTGTGACCAATATTGTTTACCACTTAAATCCGGTTTATTTACCACATACTTTCAATCGAAACACTAACACATTTTTATTCTTTTTGTGCGGTGGGTTATAGATTATCAAAGTATTTTTTTTCTTCTTTAGTTGAATCTCCTTTATGAATGATTTCTAACCCATCTTTATCGAAATAATTCACAAATTTATTTTTAACTCCTGAATATGTTGTGTAATTTGCGAGAAAAATAGCTCTACCATCGTTTAATATATTTAAAACACCCTTAAAAAGTGGTGCGTCTTTTTTGTTTGTTATGAGATATGATTCTTTATATTCAGGTTTTTGTGGTTTCATTTTTTGTGAATTATAATTACTACCATCAATATAACTACGATAGTGTTTACCTAATCTTATATTCTGTGTTTCTTCCTTAATAATCTGCTTAATCAAGGTTCTTAATTCATTCAAAGTTATTTTTTTAGTTGCCATAATATTTTTTATATATAAATAGTAACAAAAAGAAAAAAATATCGTATATTTGTAGTGAGAAAAAAAAGAATAAAAATTTTTCCACTGAACCTGATTTGAAAGATGAACATAGCAATTGCAACTAACGGTTGGGTATATATGCAGTACCCTTGCACTGAACTTTAAAATTTAGTATAAACCTTAATGGGGTATTGCATATATACCTTGTTAGCAACATTTATTTATTATGGGAATTGGACAAAACATTTTAAGAGAAATTAAAGAAGAACGTGAAATTGAATTGTTAAAACAAGCTGTTAATGATAAAAAATTAGGTAACTATATACAATAACAACCTAATTTTTAATTTTATTTAGCACAAATATAGGGTTTTTCGAATTATTTTACAATAAAAGGTTTAATTTTTTAAACTTCATACTATTTATAACATATAAAACAATATGTTATGATAGAATTAAAGAAGTTTTCTAACTTAATAGAACTGGTAACCTACTTCAAAAACGAGCAAGTCTGTAGAAATTATCTTGAGAAGATTCGTTGGGATAAAGATTTATTTTGTCCATACAATACTTGCATTAACGGCAAGGTATTCAAATATAATGATGGGAAGACATATAAGTGCTCTTGCTGTCAGAAGCAATTCAGCATTCGTGTTGGAACAATATTCGAGGACAGCAAGATTTCGCTTAAGAAGTGGTTCGCTGCAATTTATTTGATAACAACAAATAAGAAAGGAATATCTTCTTTGCAACTGAGCAAAGATATTGGTGTCACTCAAAAGACTGCTTGGTTCATGTCACACAGAATTAGAAAGGCACTTGGTCTCCACCAATCAGATGATAAACTGGAAGGTATATGCGAGGCTGATGAGACTTATGTTGGTGGACTGGAGAAGAATAAACATTGGGACAAAAAGATTAAAGGAACACAGGGCAGAAGCACAAAGACAAAGATAATTGTTGCTGGTGTATTGCAAAGAGGTGGTGAACTTCGTGCAAAGAAACTGGAGGCAACAAATATAAAGACTCTTGGTAAGTATGTTTCAGATAATGTGAAAGAAGGAAGTCGTGTAAATACAGATGAGTGGCTTGGATATAAAAAGTTGCATAAGATGTTTGACCACCAAGTTGTAAATCATAAGAGTCAGCAGTATGTTATTGGAGATGTTCACACAAATACAATAGAGGGCTTCTGGGCTATATTTAAACGTGGAATTAGAGGAGTTTATCATCTGATGACTACAAAGCATATCCAGCAGTATATTGATGAATTTGTGTTCAGATATAACACAAGAAATTTCTCTGAGGAAAGTAGATTTAATATGATGTTGAGCAAAATAAATGTCAGAGTGAATTACGCAAATTTGATAAGTTAGACTTGCACGGTTTAAAATTTTTAAGTATCTTTGTTCTCTATGGAGAATATTATAGATAAGTGGAAAATAAACAAAAGTGTGTTGGCACTTAAGATGGGAATGACCAATACCACATTCAACAAGAAATTAAGTCAAAAGAGCAAAAATAATTTCAGTGAAGCTGAGTTGATAAAATTGAAGATGATTTTGAAGGAGATGAATTCGGATATAGAATCAATCATTGATATTGATTTCAATGATGCTCTTAAATTGATGATTAAAAAATAAAACTTTTGAATAATAATATCATATAAATAAAATGAAGAAGTATATTGTAGAAAAAATTTATGATGGATATAACAATTTCCATGATTTAAAAAATAAATTTTATGATGATTTAACCAAGGAATTGAGAAATGAACCAGATAAAATTGAATTTTTAAAGCGATTAATTATTGATGTAGAATCAATATATCCTGAGAAGTTAAAAAGGTGTAAAACACCAGATTGTAACTGTATGTTAGACCTCAAGGAAAGTGCTATTAAAATCATTAATAGTAAAATATCAGAAATCACTAAAGAAAATGAAGATAAAACTATTATGAATGTGAGTGTGGACAATTCAACAAATAAAAATGTAATCAACTATTCATCTGGTGTGACTATTACTCAGAGTGCTGATATTAATGCTGGTGTTGAACATAAAGAAAGTTGGCTTAAAATAAATATCAAATTTTTTTATTATGCAGCTGGTTCTATTGCGTTTATTTATGCTTTTATACATTGGGTTTTACCTCATATTAGGTAGTTTTATTTATGAAAAAAAGTAAAACAAATAAAAGTTGGACCCTTGAATTATGCAAACAGGATGCATTAAAGTATAAAACAAGAACTGAATGGTCTCAAAATTCAACTGGTTACAATGCTGCATGTAATAAAAATTGGCTTAACGAATGTTGCATTCATATGTTATCAAAACAAAAACCAAATAGATTTTGGACTTTAGAAACATGTAAGCAAGATGCTTTGAAATATACCACACAAAAAGAATGGCGTAAAAATTCTGGAGGGGCTGTTTCAGCAGCCCAAAAAAATGGTTGGATGGATGAATGCTGTGTTCATATGGTTAAAACAAGAAAACTAGATGGATTTTGGACTTTGGAAGCGTGTAAAGAAGATGCTTTAAAGTACAAAACTAAAGATGATTGGAGAGATAATTCAAGTGGTGCTTTTAGTATAGCACATAAAAGAGGTTGGTTTAAAGAATGTTGTGCTCACATGACTTCTAATAGGGTTTCATATAATTTCTGGACAAAAGAAGAATGTGTTAAAAATGCATTAAAATTTTCAACAAAAACAGAATGGAAAAAAAGCAAAAATTCAAGTTATAGTAAGGCTTTAAAAAATGGCTGGATGGAAGAGTGTTCAGCGCATATGGATATTCTTGCATTAAAACGTACAATAGAAGAATGCAAAGAAGATGCGTTAAAGTACAAAACAAGAAACGAATGGAAAAAACAATCACATAACACATACCAAGCTGCTCAAAAAAATGGTTGGTTGGAAGATTGTTGCTCACATATGGTTGAAATTTCTAAACCTAAAAATTATTGGACTTTAGAAACATGTAAAGAAGATGCGTTAAAATACAAAACAAGGACTGAATGGTCGCAAAATTCGTCTGGCTACAATGTGGCTTCGATAAATAATTGGCTTAACGAATGTTGTGCTCACATGGATATTAAGATGTTTTCTAAAATTATTAAATTAGATTTAATAGCTGCGCTTTCTAACTCAGACCTTTTAACAATGGACCCAGTGGAGTTATCAATTATTATTCAACAAGGAAAATTGCCAATTGATTTCAGAGTATTGGTTAATACTGGTGCTGAATCTGATGAACGTATTGCAACTCTTCGTGAACTGCAAGAAAGATATGAATCAGAAGAAGAAGTTGCAGAAACACCTACTGAAGAATCAATCAATAATGATGTAACAGCCATTGAACCAGAATTAGTTGAAAATGATGAAGTGGATGCTGAAATAACAAATGCACCAGCACCAATTGAACGTGAGCCAAGACTTCCGCTGGTCAACCAGATTCAAGACCTTCACTCGCTTGATAATTCAATTTATGCTGGAATGGATGAAGAAGCGTTCCAAACATTGATTCAATATAAACTTAGAAAAATTTGGAATTCAATGCTCAACAAAGAAGTTGACATTGACAAACTAAGTAGTGAAATTGGTGGAAAATATTTCACCATGATTAAGGAAGAGTTCTTAAGAGAGTATGAAGCAGTATTATTGGTTGAGCCAAATGTTGGTTATAATTTTAGAGACAGGTCTGGAAATATTGCACAACCAAACTTAATGCAGAAACTTACAGTTTACCGATTGCTAAAAAACAAGTACTACGGAAACTGGTCAGGAACTGGTGCTGGTAAAACTTTATCTTTTATTCTTGCGTCAAGAAATATGGACGCAAGACTTACATTAGTTATTGCTCTTAATTCAACAATTGAACAAACATGCAAGTCAATCAAGTCTGTATATCCAGATAGCAAATGTTTTACCGAATATAAAGAAGATTATGTTTTTGATAGAAGCAATCACAATTACCTTGTGTTGAATTATGAGAAGTTTCAGCAAGATAAATCAGAAGCTTTATTTCAATCGCTAACCAATAATAATCAAATTGATTTCATTGTTATTGATGAAGTCCATAATGCAAAACAACGTGAAGAAGACAACGAATCGGCCAGACGAATTGTAATGACCAGATTGCTTGGTCGTGCAAGAGAAAATAAAAACCTGCATGTTCTTGCTATGTCTGCCACACCAGTAATCAACAACCTATTTGAAGCTAAGTCTTTATTACAATTGATGAGTGGGTTTGAATATGAAGACCTGCAAACACGTAGAACAATTGGCAATGCACTGAGTATATTCCAGCAACTGACACTGAATGGGCTTAGGTTTATTCCTAAGTATGATATTAATGTAAGCGAATTGACAGGCAGAAACATGTCTAACCTAAATATTGATGGGTCACACTTGCTTGATGCATTACTTAAGTTAACTCCAAATGATTATATTGGTGTTGAGAAATTAATATTATCTGACAAGCTACAAGCAATCACACCATACTTAAGAAAAGGTACAATCATTTATTCTTATTTTACAACAGGAATCATCAATAAAATTCAGAAGCATGTTGAATCATTTGGATTTAAAGTTGGGACATATACTGGTGAAGAATCTACAACACTAAGAACTCAAAATCTAAAAGATTTCATTAGTGGCAAGATAGATATATTGATTGGCTCAAGACCAATTGGAACTGGTGTAGATGGGCTTCAGGATGTCTGCAATAGAATGATTTGCATCACTCTTCCTTGGACAGATTCAGAATACACACAGCTTAAAGGAAGGATTTATAGACAAGGTTCTGAATTTGATGGTGTGGAGATAATTATTCCACAAGTGCGAATTGAATTGGAAGATGAGGTTTGGTCATGGGACATTCAACGACTTAACCTGATTAAGAACAAGAAAACTCTTGCAGATGCAGCAGTTGATGGTGTCATTCCATCCAATGCCATACCAACACCAGAAACAATGCTTAGACGGTCTATTGAATCACTTAAGAACTGGCAAGATAGAGTTTCAAGTGGAAATGTGATTTCATCAAATAGAAAAACTCTGCAAATCAATCTTTATCCAGAAGTGGATGATGAGCAAGAGAGACTTAGAAGAATCAACTCGGAGTTGTCTGAATTTAATAGAAGAGGTAAGACTACACGTTCTGAAACAATGCACAAAGAGTTTACAGATAATCCAGACTCTTGGCACAGATACCACACACTGAGAAAAAGTAGAATGGAATCATGGGAAGAAATTCCTTATGAATATATTGCAACCAAAATAATGGACAGAAATGATGTTGTTGCAGATTTTGGTTGTGGAGAAAACTTATTCAGAAAATGCATTCCAAATAATAAGGTATATGCTTTTGACCACATAGCAATTGATGAAACAGTTATTGCTTGTGATATGAAAAATACTGGATTAGATAATGAAATAATTGATGTAGCTGTATTTAGTTTGGCTATGTGGGGTACAAACAACAAAGAATACATAAAAGAGGCTTACAGAGTTCTAAGACGCAAAGGAATGATTTATATTGCAGAACCATCTAAAGACTATGATACCACTGAGGAGCAACAAGTATTGATTGACATGATAAAGGAGCAAGGATTCCAACAAGTGGGTGTAATTGAGAATCGTGGAAAATTTATCTACCTAACAGGAATTAAAATCTAAAAATATTGTTTATATCAAATATTTTAGGTAATATTGCATTATAAATTAAAAAAAACAAATTACTATGAAAAAATTTTTTGGAAATGCACTTACAATTGGAGTTGGAATTGTCTTTGGTGTGATAATGCTTGGAATTATTGGAGGACTTGTTGCTTTGGCGTTCAGTGACCCATCTACAGCATCAGGTTGGATAAACTAATTTTAGTTAGATATGAAAAAGATAAAATTAAATGTTGATGTTGAGTTCTCAGATGATGAGATGAGAGCCTATCTAACCAATAACGGTTATCGAATTGAAGAACATGAATGCGTAGTTGGAGCATACTCATTTGGTCCTAATAGCCATCACCAATCAAAAGGCAAGAGAGAATTAGCATTATCGGATACTAATTCAGAAATTGATTCAAAAAATGAATACAGAACAGTATTTGAAAATCTTATTAAAGACAGTTTTTCAAAAACTTGGAAGAAATTCATTTTAGGTTAAATAAGTATATAGTTACCTAAAGTTAATCATGATGTAATAGGCTTTATATTCACAAAAATAGCACAAAATGACTTATCATTACTATTGAAAGGAAAGTTATATGGGACTCTTAGAAGAGCGTCACCTATCATCAGAGTCATAGCTGATTTACATATTTTTTGAGTTCCAAATTCTACAACACCACTTAGATTTTCTAACTCTATAGTATCTAAAATGTCAGGCGTATCCTCATCACTTAAATAAACTTTATTAAGCGTAAGAGGCTTACTCATTTCAAATAGCCCATCTGAGCACCCATTGCTTTTTGAAATAGTGAGGCCAAGATGTTTTAGGTTTTCACAATTCTTATCAAAATCCTTATCAGGGAAAGCGCAGTGAGGAATTTCAAATGCCGCCATATACAAAGTCCCTTCTATTAACATAGACTTTATGCTTTTATACCACAATGCGTCCCCTAATTCTACTTTGCTGCGTGATCCATTATAATCACAAAGTAAACTCAAAAGCCAATCTCCATTTTTCATCTTGTTTTTAAATTCTTCGCATAGTTGAAACGCTAAGAACTTATCATCAGATGATAATTTATCATAGTAAAACTCTTCCGCTACTCTAATTAGAGTTTCCGAGCCGAAAGTTCTGTCTATTAAACCAAGTGATCTATCTGTTTCACAAGGTTTTTTCTTCATTTTTGGCTCATTTTTCCAAACTCGCTTCTTCCAAATTTGTTTCTCAGCCTTTTTTAAAATAATAGACTCACTTCGCTCAGAAGATTTAACTTTGTCTGCTTTCTTATTTGATTGATTCATGATTATACCTCTGTTGAATTAATATACAAAACTTATTTAACCAATTCTATCTCTCTCTCAAAATTAAATACACTCCTCTTAGGTACGTGAAATTCATATCTGGAAAAATCATGATATAGCCACGCATCTCTGTCTGCAATCAGAACATATGGAGATTCCTCCTCGTCCTCAAATATCTCTGGAGTATTAAACCTGGAGTCTCCTATAGCGCTTATTTGATTAAGTTGGAATCCTCCTCTCTTCGTCCTTACGTAGAACGTGTAGTAAATTTCCCTGCTTAGCGATCCGTCAATTGATCCCAGTCCATCGTCTCCACCAATCCCAAGAAATAAATTAATATTACAAGACATGCTTCCTTGTACACTCGCCTCATATGGCTGAGATATAATAATCCTTCCCAGTTCTATCTTGTCCCTCTTAGCCATTAGGCTTGACGAGCAACTCTTGCACATAGATCTACTCCAATTATCACTATGATGCCCGCATTCTAATTTTCTCTTGAATAACATATGCTAATTTTCTTGAGGGTAAAGGTAAAGAAATTTTTTTAGTCAGGCAATAAATTAATAAAAAAATATCCCCAGGGAGTCGTATGGTAAGTTGACTTATCCCCACACTCCCCCACAAATTAATAGCCTGACTAAAATCCCTAATAGGAGACTATCATCATCACACAGTCAAAATCTATGGGGTGACAAGGTAGATTCGATACTGATTAATAGTCATTGATGCTTACTTAATCCTATTGACTTTCAGTTAGTTAAGATGTGTGGTGGTGAGATGGAAACTCTGCTTGATTCACAAGGCAATATCAGTATTGGCTGGGGTAGTTACGTAGCAGTGTAACTCACGCTATTTAAATTGATATTTTCCATGGGGCTCTTAATTTATTGTGCCCACCTCTATGAATGGAGTGAGATCTATATTGAGGGCTTATTTAGGGGGTTTGTTTTTCCACAGGGAGAGTTTGACTATGAGGACGAGTGGGAATTGAGCAGTTGGGCTATGGGAGCTTATTTAGAATGCTTATTGTGCCAAGAGGGAGAGTTTGATTGCTATGCATAAGAGTCTCTATGTGGGAATTTGTGGGGGGAGCTTATTTAGAGTGACTATCTTGTAATGGGGAGAGTTTGGCTGTAGGTGGGAATTTTAGGTACAGTCGAGGGCTATTTTGTGGGGCAAGTGGGAGAATGGTGATGGAAATGTGGCTGTTTTGTGGGGGCAAGTGGGAATGTGTGTGAGGGCTCATTGTAACTACTTGACTTGCTGATTATTACAGAGTTGACCCTATATTTACACTCCTAAACCGTTTTAAATGGGAGAAGATATGCAAGAGATTGAGGGACAGTGTTGTGGGGGTCAAAAGTTTAATAACGGAAAAATTTCATATTTAGACCTGTTCTTCGCCCATTTTTTCCCACAAATTCCCACTTTAATATTTTTCCACCAAAAAAATTATATGTATATTTGTGGTAATTTTCGTTGATTTTTCACTCCTAATCCCCCCAAATCTATGTCTATCAAGCACTTACATCACTATCTCCGTGCCCGAACACTCACAACCCCCACCACTACTACGATTGAGCCACATATCACATTAAAATAAACCATCCAATCCCCCCCAACCTACCACTCACACTCCGCACCATTACTACGTTTCATGCCACTCACTCTCATTCACTCCTACCTGTATTTTTCTAAAAATAGAAAACATGAATAAAAATCTATCATGGTTGTTATTTCACTTTTCGACCCTTATCTTTCTCTTTGTCAGCATTAATTTTCTCAGTAATTTTTTAAGTCAGGGTTATTATTTATCTTAGTTAAATTGTGAGGGGCATTGGTCTATTCTTGTCCTTGGTGGTAAAAAGTGGGAGTGTCAAAGTGGGAGTGTCAAAGTGGGAGTGTCAAAGTGGGAGTGTCAAAGTGGGAGTATCTCTCTCACGAGTTTATATAGTTGTCTGTTCTTGGGGGCAGGTATCCATCATCATTTCCTGACTATACGATAAAATCGAGAAAATGTTATAAAATAGGAAAAATTGTGAGGGGGAATTTTAAGTCAATGGTTGACTTTTATCTTATGGGTTTGCTTGTGGGGGGAAGTAGGTGTTTTGTCTTGTCTTATTTCCACCCCTTCTCCTTCCAAGACATTATCCTTAACAAATTGAGCTATTTTATCTTTATTCTT
>CAZSUZ010000027.1:0-14755 GCA_964610165.1 uncultured Gammaproteobacteria bacterium | reverse complement strand
TCATAATCATTCCATACATAATCAGGGCTTACAGATGTATTAATATCTGTCATAATTATTGAAGGAAGTGGTGTATTTTTTTTATAAAGAAAAATATCTCCAAAGGTTTTATTAAGTGAATAAGTATTATTAGATTCAAGAAATTTTTTAATATATTCTGTATATAAAGCCCTAGGATGTGAAGTGCTTGTTATTTGTTCATCAATTAATAGCCATGTAATATTATATTTGTTTAAAATATCTTCAAACTGTCTATCATTTTTAGAATAAATTGCTTTGTTAACTTCCCAATAAAAATTTTCATTGTAATTACTCCAAACATCAAAATTTCTATCTAAAATAGGTTGAGATAGTCCATACCATAAAAATCCTGAACCAGTGTAACCCCACTTATAAAAAGACCATCCAGTAGGAGAAGTAGTAGGAAAATGAGCAATTCTTTCTGAATTTTTCTGAGTTTTTAGGTAATTGAATGTGTTGAGATAAGATTCTGGCAATTCCACATGAATTTTTTTATAGAAAAGATTTCCTTGAAAGGTAGGTAATCCGACATAAAAAATGCCAAGACTTACAACTATACATGTTGCAATAGAAATGATAGTTATATTTATTTTTTTAATATGAGAAAAAAGTTCAAGTAGAGCAATAAAACCAAAACCTATAAATAGACTATAAAAAAGTGATAGACTAACTGCAAACTTAGTGAAAGGAATTCGAAAAGCCTGTTTTAATATAGGAATATTATTTCGTATAAATTCAGAAATAACGGAAAGTACAGGTACATTTGTTGCTAAGAAAAGGAAAGTTATTAAAAACATTCCAGCTAGTGCTTTTATTTCCCAAGATTTTTTCTTTATACCCCAAAATAAACCTATAATAATAAGTAAGAAAAGACCAATACTTAAAGTTGTAATAATTGGATTATTAAAATGGTTGATCCAAGGACCAAAAATAAGTGTTGTTTCTCCGGTGGTAGTAACATCACCAGATTCATAAATAAAACCTCGCAAAAAAACTAAATCTGTAAAACTACCAAACTTTTGATTTTTAAGAATAAATTCATTTGTTTGGGTAATATTGTTGTAGGCATTTAAATATACGTTACTATTGACAAACGTATAATATGCAGTTGGTAAAAGCCAATATGCATTAGTACAGGTTGTTATTAAGACTGCAAGAATATATCTTTTGATAAATTTACCCAGTTCGTTTTTAAATCGGAATATTCCTATAAAACCTGCAATTCCCAAAAAAAGAATATAAACCACAAACAGCGGAGGAATAAATCCTTGCATACTTGCCAGAATTGAAATTACACAATACATAACAATATTTTTCTTAGTCGGATGCTGGATTAATTTAAAAAAAGTTACTAGTAACCAGGGAAGAAAAGCAAAATGAGCTGAAAAAGCTTCTAAAGGAATATAAAACATCTGAACTGTAGCAAAATTTACTAGATAGAAAATACTCGCGAGAAGTGCTCCAAATCGGGCATGAATGTGTGTGTTATTTCTAAATAAATGTATAAATAAATAGTAAGTACCAAATCCTCCTAATGCATACATGAATATATGAAATAAAGGTCGAAGCATTTCTGTTGGAAAGAGAAGAGAAAATAAAAAAACGATTACTGTATGAGGAAGGGTAGCCGCAAAACCGTGACCACCATTTAAACCTAATCCTTCATTTTCTTGCCATAAACTAAAAAATCCACGTTTAAGATTTTCTATAAAATTAAGTTCCGGTACAATATTATCCCATCCTAGTAACCATTTACCATAAGGAAAATTCAAGAGACCAATTAATAAAATGATAGTTAAAAGGGTAATAATGAAGGGAGTATTCTTATTATTTAATATTTTTGATAGCAAGGTCTGCATACTGAGCAATAAAATTACCCACCTTTTTATTTAAATATTCAATAGTTTCACTAAGGGAAACGAGTGGGTTTGTTAAAAGATCCTTACCATAAATATACTCATAATATGAGTCAAGTACTACTGCATATTCACGTGCATCAGCAATCAATTTAGATGTATGTTTCATGAGTTGTAATGTTTTATCATCTCCAAGTATGTGCATAATTTTATTAAACCCATGTTGAGATAAATCAAAAGATACGTGTGCTTCTGTTAATTTATTACTTAGTAAAGCATTTTGACAATCATCAGAATTGAGTATTAAGGAAAGTGCTCGACTTAACATAAAAGGTTTATTATATGCTAATGCGTAAGTTAAAGCACCTGAGGCACCAATTAAACCTCTATATGGGTATACAACTAAATCTGCAGCAGAGAAATATGTACCAATTTCATTTCCTGGTAAAAATCCAGTAACTATAATTTTACTGTTTTTAGAAGCTTTTTCTAGTTGTTGTTTATAGTATGTTTGATAATACATTTTATCTTTTAAAGAATGAGCTTCACCTCCTGCAATAATCAATCTAATGTTACTTTTAGGGTGTTTTTTTAAATAAGCAGAGATTTTTCCAATAATCCAATCAGCACCTTTGTAATGAGTTACAAATCCGAAATAGAGAAGTACTTTTTCATCTTTCTTAATATTTAATTTGTTTCGTGCTTGTGCTTTTGAAAGTTTCTTCTCAGGGCGTTTTATACTAATTGGAAAACTAATAATCCTATCTGTTGAAATATATTTCTCAAGTCTATTTTTAATAGCTTCATCTAAAACTACAACTCTGTCCACAACGCGAGTTAATACATTGTTATAAACAGAAAGGAGAAGATTAAATATTTTTAGTTTTGCTGAACCTTTGGAAAAATTTAAATGTCCAGCAATACTATCAAAAGATTCTACAAAATTATGAGCAAAAAACGTAATATTTCTTCCGGTTAACTTAATAAGAGTAAGAAATGGTATTAAAAAGGCAAAGTTTTTAATTCCACCATTAGCTCCAAATTCAGAATGTACATACACATCTTTTACATTATTAAATTTATGTAACCAAGTAAGAATATGCGGGTAGAGTGATAAACGTCTTTGATCAAATACACGTAAAACAAGAATGTGTCCATCTTGATACACTTTAGGTTCATTATGACCGTTAGTTTCTGCAAGAACAATAAATCTAGCTTTTTTCTTTTTTGCCAATGGTTCAATAGTCTCCTTGGTATACCAAGAGATGCCATAATTATTAGTATGACCATCTCTTACTGGATAACCAGAAATAATAAGATGTGTGCTTTCTTTATTGAATTGTTTTAATAGTTTATTAGATAACATACCCATGACAAGGTAATTTATGACTGATTATTTGACCACTGTTTTATATCCGTTATCTTCCATACAAATTTGATATACAGCTCCATTAAATGGATTGTCTGTATTACCAGTTTTTGCTCCAATTTCTCCACAACGAATTATTGTATTTTTTTCTAATTCAGATTGTTTAGTGTTAATCCATTGCCATCCAATGAAGCCAATTATTATAGCTACGATGGTAGTTGCAATGAATGTATATGTTTTTTCCATGACTATGTTTAAAAATTATTAATAAATCCCTCTAAACTTTACTTTTTAGTAAAGACTAAAGGGATAGCGAGAAACGTACGCTATCAACCTGCTATGAAACTTAAAGAAATGTATAGTCAAGCTAGTTGACTATGTAACTTTAAGTTTATTTGTAGGTGATGGCGCCCCGCGTTGGCTTTTGGCCGCGGCGGGGCACCGTGCTAGGGATTTGGTGGTGTGGTCCATAAAAGGTACCGCAACACCGCAACTAGCACAATTACAAACACAATACCTGCCAGTACTATCCACCACCACATGTTCATTGTCCAGATAAATCCCCATATCGGATATTCGTAGAGAAAATCGATTTGGGCAATTATTGGAGTTGGTGGTGGAGTTACCATTACTTGTACTTGGACTTCACGGGTTACTTCAACAGTTACGGCCACTGCTACTTCTTTCTCAACTGTTACTTCAACAGTATGTGGTACCGTTTTAGTTATCAGCTGAGTGAGCGTTACAGGTTCTGTCACCACGATGGTGATGACATGTGGCGTTGCTGTTGCCGACGGTGAGGGTGTCACCGTCGGCGTATTGGTTGGACGTGGAGTTCTAGTCGGCGGAACAGATGTCATGGTCGAGGTTGG
The DNA here is from genome assembly GCA_964610165.1 of uncultured Gammaproteobacteria bacterium. GTDB lineage: Bacteria > Patescibacteriota > Microgenomatia > UBA1406 > GWC2-37-13 > MFZZ01. The sequence continues at coordinate 10,637 of CAZSUZ010000027.1, read as the reverse complement.
CTGCACAAAAAGTTGCTCGCAGAGCACGAAGCTCGGCGACCTCCTTTTCTAGCCGCGCATTTTCTTCGACCAAATCTTGAACCGCAACATAGTGCCACATCCCTTGTACTACCCAGTCCGGGTCCGAGAACCCATCTGGGCAAACTTGCCAAACTTGCGTCCGATCAGGCGCGATGTTAATCGCTGTCCCTGCCGGGGTCAAGGCAGACACGCAGGTCTTCTGTGCTTCCTTGGTGATAGAATCACCAGGACGGAACCACAATGAAGCTTCTGTCCACTCATTGACAGCAAGCCATTCCATAGCATCTTCCCAGTTGGTAAATAACCAGGCAGCGCCCGGATTGCAGTTTGGGTCTTTGGACTGGGGAATCCCGTCCTTCAACGTCGAACCACATCCAGGTCGCCACGGTTCCAACACCACGATTACGCCATTCGGCAAGTTCGTGGGTTGCAACTTCATAAGGGTACCCGTATTAAGGGTGCCCTCAGCTTCTGAGAAGACGATGGCGGTGCCACCGCTGAGCCATTTTCCCCAGTCAATCTGACCGAGAAGGTCGACTTCCTGAGGAGTGAGGTCTTCGGTAACGCCAAACGTTAGAGTCTGACCAGCCGCCACACCTTCGCCACTGTTGCCAGTGTTATTGGTGTTTTGTTGGGTAGCCGGTACCGGGGTTGCTGTAGCAGGTTCGGTTGCACTCAGTTCATAGAAGAACGTGGCGTTACGGCCAGCGCGGGCGGCTTCCGCCTCCGCAAAGGTATTGTAACGATCTACGTCTCCATTGACATCGAGTGCAACTACACCAGCTTGCTTACATCCGGGGTTGGGTGCCTGGGCAAGGTCTACGACCTTCCATGGCGTATTATCGGCGCACCAGTTATCTGGTGCGGTTGCCCGAGCTTGCGCTTGGACATCCTGTCCATTGAGGATTAGCATCGCGGCCGTTAGAAGGCCAACTGCAAATCCAAAATAATGGATCTTGAAATACTGCCAGAATGTGATGTTAGACATCTGTACATCTCCCTGCCCTTGCGGGCTTGTGTTGTTGTTTTGCCGGTTGAGCGACCGGCTTGTTGACGTTTACTTCTCGAATCTGTTTGCTCACAAAGATTCGGGACGTCGTTGTCCATACTGACAACATGCAGAATATTTCATACATGTTGCCAAGATAGACATGACGTCCTTATAAACATCACTATTTGTACGTTTCTCGCTGTTAAAGTGCTTTGCCATCATTAATAAAAAATCTGGCAAAACTATTTTTTTACTCTCTTTGCATATCAATAAATTGAAAGAAAAAGAGTAAAGCTTGAAAGGGAACAAAGTTACCTTCCAAACCCTTTATAATTAAATAGCTTATAACTATGAATTAAGAATGAAGTGAGTATGGGAGGAAATACTCCTAATCGCTTCAAATTAATTATCCTATAGTATCATAAATGGAGGGCATAGTCAAGTAAGAAATAGCGATACAATAAGAAGATTAATAAAAAAAATTAGAAAAAGAAAAAGAGGAAAATATCTAATTTAATTTTTTGAAGTAATGTAAACATAGTAACAAATTACCTTCTATGAAGGGACATAATTAGTAGCTTCTTCATCTGCTTTTTCTACTAAATCAAAATAAGATTGTACTGGATATCCAAAATCTTGAGATATCTGTGCAAGTCTTAATCCTTTACCAGTATTCATGAGAGCATTATATACATCCCATTGACTTAGTTCTGGTGGAACATTATTACTTATGCTAGCTGGTAATCGTAATTCAAAGGTGTTACTAGTTGACATTAAGGAAAGAATGTCTTGTTCAGAATAATGCTTGCCATTTGATTTATTTCTATATTCAGTAGTTGCTTTAAGAACATCTTTTACAACAGAGCGAGCCTTATATGACTCAATCATCAATCGATCCATGTTTTCTGTCATGCCCGTTTTAAATCTATCTTGCCAATGGGTGAGCATACCTACTACACTTAATTGTGTAGGTTCTTTACCACTAACATGTAGCGTATTTTTCATACGTATCTGTGGGTTTATTAACAGTTGTTCAGTAACAGTTCCAAGAAATTCTCCTATATTTGCAACTTCTGGTCGTAGAATATGTAATTTAATTTCTTCTGCTGGGGTTAAACCACCCTGAGCATCTATCTGTTTTATTAATTGCCAGCAGTCATCATCCTGTGGAAAGACTTCCACATTTAAATCTGGGTGTGTGATCCTTTCTTGAAAATCATTACCTAATCCACCTCTTAAAAATTCTGTTAATGCCATACTAAATATTAAATTTATAAATAACCTTTGAAATTATATCATCCAAATATTAAAAAAGATTGTTACAACAAACAAATTTACATAATGAATACGTCGAAGTAGGAAGTAAATTCAAGAATTGACTTATAATATCACGTTTTTAATAAAGATATAATCAATAGTTACTTATATTAAAGTTTTATTTTACTTATCCACAAATTGCACACATAATCCTTTTTTATAATTCTATATAATAAAAAACCGCCTTGTTTTCACAAGGCGGTTTTTGGAAGTATCGTTATGGTAACGATACTAGGTCGTAATCCTCAAATTAATAATGAGAAATTAAATTCTTTTTTTAATATAGATACCTGCACCAAGTCCTGCAAAGGATAGGGCAGTAACTAAAAGTCCAAGTTCTGGACCAGCAGTTGGAACTTGTTTAACTCCAACAACTTCTTTTTCTACACAGAATTGAGCTGTATCTTCATCATAAGCAGATCCAACTTTTACAGTTGCTTTATTTGTTAAACACATAATTCCTTTATCTGCAGGAAGATTATTTTGTGTGTAAATTTGAGCAGTAAGTTTTTCTATTTTTTCTTCACCAGCTTTAAGTTGGTCATATTTCCAAGAAATAGTTTTAGTATTTTGGTCATATGTTCCTGGACCTTCAATTGCTTCTACATAAGAAGGCATAATATCTGTAACTTCAACATTTGTTAAAGTAGCATTTGATGTATTTTTTACTTTTACTTGAAAGTAAACTTTTTGTGTTGGTTTAAATCGTGGATCAGAATTAGCATAGTTATCTACATACGTAGTAACTCCGCCTTTTGTTGTCCCACCAGTACCAACAGTTTTATCAATAGAAATAGTATAGGATGGAGCACCACCACCATACTGACCATATTGGCCATAATTGTTTCCTGAACCAGCTTGTACAGCGGTTACAGAAAGAATAGTAAATATAATAAATAAGAGAATATTTTTCATGTGCCAAATTATACTATAAGTCATAATCCTTGTCAACTATAGGATATATTTGTATAATACGTTCTTACAATTATTTATGTTACATTATCTATATGATTCGATTAAATTCTAAACAATTAAGAGAAGCAGAACCTCTAGAAGTAGAACTTCATGCAAAAGAACTAAAAAGAAATCCCGTATATCTCATTCTTGAAAATGTGTATGATACATATAATATTGGTGGATTATTTAGACTGGCAGATGCCTTAGCTGTAGAAAAGATATATTTGTGTGGCGAAATGGATATTCCTCCTCATCATAAAATTGCAAAAGCTTCTGTTGGTACGTATAAAATTGTACCTTGGGTATATAAAGAAACCGCAAAAGAAGCTATAGAAGAACTTAAAAACCTTCCAGAAGAAAAACGACCCAAAATATTAGCAGTAGAGCAGAATGCTAGCTCGATACCATATACAGAAGCTCAAATTACTTTTCCAGTTGCCTTACTTGTAGGAAATGAAACCTACGGAGTATTAGAAGAAACTATGGAGTTAGTTGATACTATAGTCGAAATTCCGATGTGGGGGATTAATAAATCTTTAAATGTAATCGTTTCTGCAGCAATTGTTGCTTACCACGTTGCTTCAAAATTAAAATAACTGAGCCCGGAGAGGGAATCGGACCCTCGACCTCATTCTTACCAAGAATGCGTTCTACCACTGAACCATCCGGGCAATAGAAAACGATTTTTCAATTTTAGCATATAGACGAGTTTTTTTATATCTAATACGATAGATTTAAAATGCTATATACTAAAAATACTATGGCAAAGAAAAACCTAGAAGACGAAGAACCAAAAACGGTTCCCTTTCTTGTATATCTAAAAGGATTTATTTTAGTTATAGCAATTGTTTTTGGTATGTTTTTTTTAAGTCGTGCTGCAGAACAACATGCTACTTCTAAAAAAGAAACTAAAAGTGCAACGCTAACTTCTCTTTCAAAACTACAAGAATCTTTGTCAAAAGAAAAAATTCAAGAACAAATTGATAATGAAATTCGTACAAATGAAAAATACAAAGATACACTTTATTTCCTTGAAGGAAAGCGAGATCAAGTACTTGGTGAAGCAACAAAAGCAGCAGAACAAGCTACAGAGCAAGCAAAACAGACATTTTTTGATTATGTGTATGAACACACAGTAGGAGCAGTAATAAAACGAGTTGTTGAACAAATGCCAGAAGATCAAAAAGAAAAGTTAATTGAGGAAGTACAAGAATAATAGAGATGATTGAATTTTAAGACTTCATTTGCTATGCTGTTGATACTATGGAAATAAAATATATCGGACATTCATCTTTCTTCATAAAAACAAAAACAGCAAAAATTGTGACAGATCCGTTTAATCCTCAATTAACAGGACTTAAATTTCCTAAACAAGAAGCAGATATTATTACTGTTTCTCATCATCATGCTGACCACAACTTTGTAGAAGGAGTTAAAGAAGGTGCATTAGTTATAGACTGGCCTGGTGAATTTGAAAAAAATGAAGTTCGTATAACTGGTTTCCAAAGCTATCATGACAAAAAATTAGGTGAAGAGCGAGGAGATAATACGATATTTAAGTTCGAATCAGAAAATCTATCAATAGTTCATTGTGGAGATTTAGGTTATATCTTGGACAAAGAAATGGTTGAAACCATTGGTAGTGTAGATATTTTACTTATCCCAGTAGGTGGATTTTATACAATAAATGCAGAAGAAGCAGTTAAAGTTATAAATGAAATTGAACCATCAATTGTTATTCCAATGCATTATAGTCGTCCAGAAATGAATCAAGAACTTATCAGTAACATGCAACCTATTGAATCCTTCCTAAAAGAAATTGGAGCTGAAGATTCTCAACCACAAGAAAAATTAACTATAAAAAAAGAAGATATTAATCCTGAGGATATGAAAGTAGTAGTTCTGAGTATTTAATGAGTTTTTTTTAACTTCTTAAGTTGTAGTTAGTTAAGATTATTATCTGTATGGCAACAAGTCCAAGTGATTTTTATAAAACACCACCACACGATCTTCAAGCAGAAAAATCTGTTTTAGGAGGAATTCTTATAGATTCTGCAGCAATCGGTTTAGTAGCAGAATTTTTGCGTGTACCGCATTTTTATATGCATGAACATCAGCTTATTTATGAAGCTATGTTGAAATTATTCGAAAAGCAAAGTCCAATTGATTTAATTACTATTAAAAATCAGCTTCAAAGTGACGGAGAATTAAAAAATGTTGGAGATAAAGAATATTTGTCCGAATTAGTTAATTCTGTACCAACTTCTGCATACATTGAGCAATATGGATTAATTATAAAAAGTTTATACACAAAACGAAAACTTATTGAAGTAGCTTCGCGATCTGTAGAAAAAGCTTTTGAAAACACAGGAGAAATAAGAGAACTTATTGATCAAGTAGAATCTGAAGTATTCGCATTAGCACAAGAACATCAACACAAGGATTTTATTCCATTAAAAGATATTGTATATCAACGTTTTGAAGAATTAGAAGAGTTTAAGAAAACCGGATCTCATACGCGAGGTGTTCCAACAGGATTTGCTCCTCTAGATAATAAACTATCTGGCTTTTTGCCTTCTAATTTACTTATATTAGCAGCGCGACCAGGTGTAGGTAAAACTTCTTTTGCCTTAAATATTGCCCTTCATGTTGCTTTAAATGAAAAGAAAGGTGTAGGATTTTTTTCTCTTGAAATGAGTAAGGAAGAGCTTGTTGACCGTTTATTAGTTGGACAAGCAGATATTGATGCTTGGCGTTTAAAGACAGGTAAATTGACAGATGATGACACTCGTAGCTTAATGAAAGCAATGGGTGATTTAGCTGATGCGCCGATCTATATAGATGATACACCAGGTATTTCTATTCTTGAAATGCGAACAAAAGCACGAAAACTTAAAGTAGAAAAAGGACTAGATTTAATAATTGTCGATTACTTACAGCTTGCAAATGCAGGGAAAAAATTTGAATCTCGTGTACAAGAAGTTTCATATATTTCACAAGGATTAAAAAATCTTGCTCGTGAGCTTAAAACACCTGTTCTTTCGTTATCACAGCTTTCCCGTGCAGTAGAGCAAAGAGGAGATAAAAAACCGGTGTTAGCCGATCTTCGAGAGTCTGGAGCTATTGAACAAGATGCAGACGTTGTTATGTTTATTTATCGTGAAGATGATGGTGATGATTTACTTGATAATTCACAACGTCTTATGAAGATTGATATAGCAAAACACCGATCTGGTGCAACCGGAGAAATTAGTCTTATGTTCCGTGGTGACAGAATTAGATTTACGGCTGTTGATAAAACACACTCACTTTAAGGTAACTCCATATCTGTCATTATGAGTGTACGAATATAATCTGCTTTACTCATGCCATTTTCTTTGGCTTTGTCGCGTACAAATGCATCCATTTCGCGACTCATCATAAAATTAAATCTATAGAGTAATCGTTGTTTAGCAACTGTTTTAAAGAATCCGGATAAAATTTGATCCATTTCTTTTTTATTTCCAGCTTTATATGTTTCTAAAGAAACTAAACGACTTGAACCAAGTAAAAGGGGTACAATCTTATTTTCATTCTGAAGCATAAGAACAGGTTTATGTTGTTGTAATGCTAAAGTTATGAATCTTCCGAGTTCAAAATTAGATTCTGTGGCTTCTACAACTAATGCATCTGCTTTTTTGATTTCTTTGGTCAAAGTAGCTGCATCTTTTGAAGACTTCTGATCGGGATTAGAGGAGAGTGTAGCATTCCAAACCGTATGCTTGGCACTTTCAATACTAGAAACTATTAAATTGGTTGAATCTGATGGTTTTATTGATAAAAATACAATGTACATATATTTATTGTAGCATAGAAACATAACATGCAAGTGGTATTGTAAAATGAGGTATGAAGATACAAAAAGTATACGATACATATAGAATCTTGCCTTCATTACAACTGCATATGTTACGAGTTGCTTCTGTTGCAAAATGTATTTGTGAATCTATAAATGTAAAAGTAAATACACCTCAAATTATTGAAGCTTGTTTACTTCATGATATGGGGAATATTCTAAAATTTAATATGGATTTATTTCCAGAGTTTTTTCAACCTGAAGGAAAAGAATACTGGCAACATATTAAAGATGATTTTGAACACAAATATGGTACAAATGAACACGAAGCAACATTACAAATTGCAAAAGAAATTGGAGTCGATAAAAGGGTACTTGAGCTTATCGATGTGTTTAAATTTTCTTTAGCTAAAGAAAATTATGAATCTCACGATCTTGATAGAATGATTTGTACTTATGCAGATATGCGTGTAAAACCATCAGGAATAGTTTCACTAGAAGAAAGATTATTAGATGGTAGAAAGCGTTTTAAAATTAACAAAAGACATTTAGAAGAAAATGAAAGCTTTTTTAACGCAATGTCTTTGTATTTAAACAATATGGAAAAAGAAATTTTTTCTCAAACTTTAATTCAACCATTTGATATTAATGAAAAAACAACTACACCAATTATTGAAGATCTGAGAAATATTGAACTACATATTTCTAAATAGACAAAATCGTTACTAAAAAGTGAACATGTTACGTTTCAATATTATCGGTTATATTCAGTAAAAGTGATTTACTTATTATATAGCCTATGAAAGCTCCAATGAATACATCTAAAAAGTAATGGCAATGTAAATAAATGCGAGATAATGCTATTAAACTAGCCAGTGAATAGTAAAGCCATTTACGTTTTTTATCATAATATGAAAAAATAACTGCCCCTACAAATGCACCAGAAGAATGACCAGATGGAAAACTATTGTTTACTGGACAGTATAATGTTTCAATTTGGTTTGCAATATAAGGACGTTCTCTTTGAATAACATTCTTAATAACAATATTGACTAAAAAACCTACGATAATATAACTGGCAAGAAAGTAGGTAATAAATTGTTTTGTATATTTAGAGTCCAGATGCCAGAGGATAAGGAATATCAATATGCCAAGAATAAGTATGAGCCAATCAAATGTTATGGTGAGAAATATATTATCTATAAGACTATTACGAGGAATAATATACACAATACTATTAGTAAGAAACTTGTCTAGATTTAGAAAAAACTCAAGCATAATTTATTTTACACCAACTGAAGTGTCGAAAGAGAGGTTTGTCCAGATTTGTGCCGCAGGTGAGAGTCGAACTCACACGGGTTTGATCCCACAGGTTTTTGAGACCTGCGTGTCTGCCATTTCACCACTGCGGCTTAATTGAATGTAATTATAACATTAGATGCATAATACATATATATTTTAAAGCTACATTAAGTTGACATTTTTACAATTAAAGTCTATATTTTTCTGTAGAAAGGTATCATATTTTAAAAAATGATATTTTTTTCTTCATAAATTATTAATTTTTCTAAATCTATGCAAAAAAAACAAGATTACATCAAAGTATCTTCGTACGAAGGAAGAAAAGGGGAAGTTAAAAAAGTAGTTTTATTATATTCAGGAGGCTTAGATACATCGGTCATGTTAAAGTGGATTCAAGAAGAGTATGACGCAGAAATTATTGCATTAACTATAGATATTGGACAACAGACAGATGATTTAGAAGAAATTAAGCAAAAAGCTATCAAATTAGGTGCTATTAAAGCTTTTGTAATAGATGCAAAAGATGAATTTGCTAATGAATATATTTCAAAAGGAATTAAAGCCAATGCTTCTTATCAAGGATCGTATCATTTATCTACACCAATTGGACGACCACTTCTTGCTAAATGGGCAGTTAAAATTGCAGCTCAAGAAGGCGCAGACACCATCGCACACGGTTGTACAGGAAAAGGTAATGATCAAGTTCGTATAGAAGGTATTGCTTTAGCATTAAATCCAGATGTCAAAATTATTGCACCAGTTCGTGAATGGGGAATGGGACGAGATGAAGAATTAGAATACGCAAAAAAACACAATATTCCAGTTCGTCAGACTGCTGCAAAACCATATTCTTATGATGATAATATGTGGGGTGTAACAGGAGAAGGTGGAGAAATAGAAAATCCAGCACTTATTCCACCACTTAAAGATATTTTGTTAGTTTCAACTCTTCCAGAAGATGCTCCAAATGAGCCAGAATTTGTTGAGCTTGAATATATAAAAGGAATTCCTGTTTCTGTAAACGGAAAACAAATGAAACTTGCAGACCTGATATTTAAACTCAATGAAATCGGTTCTAAACATGGTGTAGGTATAACTCATCATATTGAAGATAGAGTAGTAGGACTCAAAGTTCGAGGCCTTTATGAAGCTCCAGCTGCTGAAATTATTATTAATGCACATCGCAATTTAGAAAAATATGTGTGTACCAGAATGGAAAATGAAATGAAATCTGAAATTGATACAAAATGGGCATACACATGTTACGCAGGTTTTTGGTACGAACCACTATTTGATGATTTAAATGCATTTATTGATAAAGTAAACGAAAAAGTAACAGGAAAAGTTACGGTAAAACTTTACAAAGGAATGTGTGAAGCGGTTGCAGTAGAAACACCAAATACCATTTTTGAAGAAAAACTTGCAACATTTATGGCATCAAAAGCATTTAATCAAAATGCTTCTGCAGGATTTATTGAACTGTATACACTCCAAATGAGATTGGCACAACGAGGAGAAAAGACAGTATTACTTTCTATCGGTCGAAGAAGTAATAAAATGAAGCTATTGCCAACAATTAAATCGTTGAATGAAATGGGATACAAAATGTATGCTACATATAAGACCCACAAATTTTTAACACAAAATGACATTGATGCCATTCTTGTTCACAAAATTTCACAGCCACATAAGCAACCAAATTTACAAGATTTGCTTGATGCAAACCGCTTTGACTTAATTATTAATATTGCTACACATCATGAAAAAGCTACCACCGATAAAGAAGATACAGATAGCTCTGCAATTCAACAAATGGCAGTAAAAAATAATGTAAAGTTGGTAACAAGTGTAGAAGTAGCAAAAGAATTAGTAGCAAAATTACGCGCTGCAAAAGTTAAATAATTAATTTTTCCAATAAAAAACCCCTGAGGCAGTTTCCTGCCAAAGGGGTTTTTGTTGTTTGTACCTTTCAAAAAGTTATAGGAAAGCAGCGAATGCCTTCAAAACCTTTCGAGAAAGGGGAGTAGTAAGTATAGAAGATATAACAACACCAGTGCTAATAGAATCAGAAAGAACCTAACTAGATAGAACTTTCTTTTTGTCTCTATTGTTGTTTCTTTAACACTTGAACCCGGAAAGATCTGAACACAATGATCTTCTTTACTGATCGAATTTACTGACCAGTAATCGTTCTTAGTATTTTGTATCCAATTG
>CAZSUZ010000026.1:0-17445 GCA_964610165.1 uncultured Gammaproteobacteria bacterium | reverse complement strand
AAATTTGACAATTATTATAGATTACATTAAAATTGCTTTCATGTTCACAATTAATGCTCTCACCAATTTAGTTCGTCGTAGCACAACTGGGAGAGTTATTTTTGTGGCCTAAAATTAGACACAAGTTAAAAATAATAACCTCCGAGATAATCGGAGGTTTTTTTTATGGGTTAAAAATTAAAAAATATATATGAAAGAAACAATGCAACAAATTACACAAACTTTAAATACGAATAACTTTTTATCAGCTTCTGTTGAAGTTGGTCATTTCTATGTCGATCCAACAAATTACGAGAACCAAGATAATGACGATATTCATGCTCTCAGTCTCGATATTGGCACTACGCTAGTACATAATTTAAAAAACAGTGGAATATCCGTTTCAACATTATTATTTATTGATGATTTACATACAAGTGACAAGTATAACTCTACTTCACTTGATTCCATTGTTGATACACATCTGGCAGAATATAAAAGCCAAGGATTTATTCCAGATCAAATAGTATATGAAACAACTTTAATACAAGATGCATATAAAATTCTACATAAACTCCCAAAAATAGAAAAAAAGTCTAATGGATCTATGCTCCTAAAACAATTTGACTCAGAAGGTTCATATGTGAATCGATTCCGATTACTTGATGCAAGTGGTAATCCATCTTGTGCACTGTTAGATGCCACCTTATATGAACACAAGTGGAATATGCAACAAAATCAAGGTGTTTGCATTACAGTGCTTCCCATAAATTATGAAGATCAACAGAATAAAACTAAGTACGTATTAAAACAAGCTGGCATTTTTGTACCTATTTTAAATCTCTATTTTGATTCTCAAGGAATATTATCAGTTGATTTTGATTATTAATATGGAACCATACTATAAATGCATTAAATGTAAAAACTCTTATCCATATTCTCCAGATAATCTAACATGTCCGGAACATAGTCCTTATTATGGCTATTTAAATATTGAATACGATTATTCAACAATTAAAATAAATTCTGCTGAAACAAATTCTTATTCGAAATATCTACCATTATTACCAGTAGATAAACTTGATATTCAAATTGGATTAACAAAAACGCCTCTCATTCCCATAAAATATTTTGCACAAAGATATGGATTTACAAACCTTTTTGTTAAAGATGAATCCAGAAATCCAACAGGCTCTTTTAAAGATAGAGAAAATTTGTGTGCTCTTCAAAAAGCTTTAGATTGGAATATTGAACAAATTTTTACTGTTTCATCTGGTAATGCTGCTGTTTCTACTGCTGCATTTGCACAAAAAGTTGGCATTCATTGTGACTGTATAGTCTCAAATACGTTATCTGTTGGGAAAAGATTTCTTATTAGTTTATATGGAGGCACTATTATTGAGAAAAAACTTTCATACGAAGAAATGTATAGATGGGCTATTGATTCTCACTATCAGGGTTGGAATTGTACGCCAGGATTTAACCCTATAAAAGAAGAAGGTCCGAAACTTATTGGCTATGAAATTTGGGAAGATATTGGTGTACCAGATATTATTATTGTTCCATGCGGTAATGGTACACTTCTTTGGAGTATCTATAAATCTTTTTTTGAACTTCAGTTGTTGGGATTTATCAAAAAACTTCCAATGATTATTGGTGTCCAAGTTAAAAATAGTTCTCCATTAAACGAAGCATTCAAAACTAATACAGATTTTGTTCAACTGGAGAGTGCACCAGATTCAATAGCTGAAGGGATAATAGCTCAGGAATCTTATTCTTCACCAAAAGTTATGATTGCTCTTAAAAATACCGGAGGTTTTATGATAGAAGTTTCTGAAGAAGAAATTATTACGTCACTTATAGAAATCATAAAAACTGAATCTCTCATTCCAGAGCCAACCTCTGCTGTAGTATATGCTGCAGTAAAAAAACTGCAACAATTTAATACTAAAAAAATAGTTTTAATTCAAACTGCTGGTGGCTCTAAAAATTTAAAAGAGATAATGAATGTTAAGTTACAAATTCATCATTAATATATATTTATTGATATAATATTCTAAAATTACAATGATAAAAGACCACATTACTCAACTCCTTCAAGAGGCAACAAAAAAACTAGGTATTTCAGTAGATACCGTTTCTGTATCAAATCCTGCAAATGAATCTTTTGGAGATTACTCTTCTTCTATTGCAATGCAAGTTGCCAAACAACTAAAAAAGAATCCTCTCGAAGTGGCACAAGAAATTGTAGATAATCTCCCACCTTCAGAAAAAATTGAAAAAATAGAAGTTGTTAAACCAGGATTTATTAATTTTTGGGTTTCTAATGAATCGTTATTAAATACTCTTGATCAAATTCATTCAGAAAAAAATGAGTATGGAAATTCCAAAGAACTTCTTAATGAAAAAATAATTTTAGAATATACAGATCCAAATCCATTTAAAGAAATGCATATTGGACATTTATATAGTAATACTATTGGAGAATCTCTTTCCCGACTTCTTGGTTCTCAAGGCGCAACTATTAAACGAGCAAATTATCAGGGAGATGTTGGTATGCATGTTGCAAAATCTATCTGGGGATTAAAACACATGATGGATGCAGATGGTCTTTCAATAGAAGATTTAGAAAAAAAATCATTATCAGAACGGGTTAAATATTTAGGACAAGCATACGCTAAAGGTTCAACAGCTTATGAGGAAAATGCTGAAGCTGCACAAGATATAAAAGATATTAATTACTTAGTGTATGTTTCTGCACAAGAAATATTAGTAAAACTTCAAAATTGGCAACCTCAAGTAGATTACAAACAGTTTATTACAGATTCAAAATGGAATCTCGAAGAAGTAAAAGCTTTATATGTAAGTGGCAGAAGATGGAGTTTAGATTATTTCGAAACAATTTACAAAAAATTAGGTACAAAATTTGATTTTTATTTTTATGAAAGTGTTGTAGCAGAATTTGGAGCAAAAATTGTAAAAGAATACCTACAAAAGGGTGTTTTTCAAGAAAGTAATGGCGCAATTGTTTTTAAAGGTGAAGATTTTGGTTTACACACAAGAGTATTTATAAATTCTCTAGGACTTCCAACTTATGAAGCCAAAGAATTAGGTTTAGCTCCAACAAAGTATGAACAATTTAAATACGATAAATCGTTTATTATTACCGGTAATGAAATTAAAGAATATTTTAAAGTTCTGCTCACAGCACTAAAACAGATTAATCCAGAACTAGCTGAAAAGACAACACATATTACACATGGAATGGTACGATTACCTGAAGGAAAAATGTCCAGTAGAACAGGTAAAGTTCTTACTGCAGAATGGCTTATTGGTGAAGTTCAACAAAGAGTTAAAGATATTGTTGATAAAAGTACAAAAGTTGAACAAAAAGATGCAGAAGAAGTGAGTAAAAAATTAACTATTGCTGCAATTAAATATTCATTTTTGAAAAATGGCATTGGAAAAGACATTTCTTTTGATTTTAATGAATCTCTTTCTATGGAAGGAAATTCTGGACCTTATTTAGAATATACATTTGCTAGATGTAATTCGATACTTGCTGGTAATTCTGAAAATGATGATTCCACTCTTGATATTTCTGCAGTTAATGATGAAGAGCGAGCAATTATGTCTCATCTTATGAAGTTTCCAGAAGCTGTACAAAGTGCAGCAGCAAATTATGCACCTCAAATTATTACCACGTATTTATTCGATTTAGCTCAAAAATATAATATGTTTTATCAAAAACATCAAATCTTAAAAGCAGAAGAAAACGAAAAAGTGTTGCGACTTCTTATAACAAAAGCTACAGCACAGGTATTGCAGAATGGCTTATACCTACTTGGCATAAAGACTGTGGAAAAGATGTAATTACGGTGTTGGACTTGGTGTTGGTGTTTCTGTTGGTTCTTCCGCACTTTCTTCTGGTGTTGGGGTTACTTCTTCATCTGTTGTTTCTTCTTCTGTTACCATACTTTCACCATTGTCATCAAATTTACCAACAATAACAACGACATCTGCATCAGAATCGCCCTTGTCATCAATTCTTGTTTGAACAGTGTAATTCTTTTCTAATGTTGCAATAAGTTCGTCTATCCATGCATCTGGGACATCATCTCCTGCTTGAATTACTGTTTCTTCATAATCATAATTATCTGCATTAGCTGTTCCTGTAACTTTAAAATCATCACCTTCTAGTAATTCTTGTGCACGGCCAGCTTCTCCTGCAATGCCACTTCCATTTTGAATTTCAATACTAAATGCATCTTTTTCTACATTTTCTTCTGGAGTTGGAGTTGGTTGTTCTGCATCTGGAGTTGGAGTAGTTTCTGCTGTTTCAGAATTTGTTGCAGCGCCACGAGATTGCCAAAAATAATAGCCTCCGCCAGCAAGTAATCCAATAATAATAATGCCGAGAAATATTTTGAGGAACATAATAGTTTCAATAAACTGATGTAATAGTACCACTATTATAATACAAATTACGGCAAGTCAAGATGAAGATTATGTAATAAATAATGAAGTTCAGGAGGATGCGTGGCGTTGCCACGCATCCTCCATCAAGTTGGCATATACAGCTACAATTGTGTAGCTATAAAGCCAATAAATGATACCAAGGCCCAAACACATACGGCAAAAAATGCTATTCCTAGACTTTTAACATGCCAATCTAGAAATGCAATTATGCTCACTATCACAATGGATAATGAAGCCGTTAATGACAAGGGCCAGAAGCCGAATCCTCCCATATACATGCATAGAAATAATGCTGACATTCCATACAGCATATAGAAAATTCGCCAACCACGCGTTACTCGCTCAACAGGTTTTCGTTCTGACATGCATACCTCCTTATCGAATGCCTGCTGATAAAACACTAATCAACAGGATTAACAAGTAAACCCATGGTTTAACCTTGTGCAACATTCCAATTATTATGAGTAACATTGTTGCCAATGTAACTACATTAAAATTAAAGAATGGTACACCTGTATTTTTAATGGAAATGATATTCCACCCTAAAATACTCACTGCCACCATGGCAATAATCAGTGATAGAGTATTTCCAACTTGGGTCATAATTTTCTCCTTACCCGAGCTAACCAAACGCGAAATGTAATTATATAGGAATAAAAGAAGATATTCAATACTATAGGCCAAAATGAACTATATTCTTGATTTACTAAAAAAACTGCTCCATTCGTCTTCTAAATGTTCATTTATAACGAAACAGATATCAATATTATAAGGATTTTTTATGTATACCCACATATTTCTAATTTCTTTTATATGAATTGCTTCTGGAAAAAGGGTTACTAACTTCTCATACTTTTCCCTTAGAGAAAAATCTATCTGTATAAGTGGTGTTGAAACAGTATCGATAGATACAATTTCAAACTTTGGTTTACGTATTTTTGAATAATCAATAGGAAATTCATTAGTTATTTCTTCTTGTGTACCGGGAATGATAAAATCCCAAGCCTCTCCAGTTGGGAACAGATGATAAAGAGATTTTAATTTGAGAGATTCGCGTAAAGCAAGAATTTCGGGATGGACTCCATCAAACCATGGGATATCAAAGCCTACATGATCTAAACTTTCAACTTTCATCCCAGATATTCTGCTCATAAAGTCAGATATTTCGATATGCGAATAAGAATAACTACTTTTCTTTTCTTCACCAGTTTTATTTACTAATTCAATATTTATTGGATGGATATCAACATAAAATCGAACAACAGGAATTGAAAATTCTTCAAACGTTAGAGATATATCTGGAAAAAAATTATTTTGAGATTTTACAAAATTTATTTGATTGTCACTGACTTCTCCAAAATGAGAAAGGAATTTTAAAACTTGTTTATTAAACTGAATGTCAGTATTAGGAAGGTTGATGTCTATGCTTTGAAGAAATGACATGTGAAATTATAACATTTATAGGAAAGTTGTGAGGTGCGCCAAGCTTGGCGCACCTCACCTGTTAGTTATTGCCAAATAATTGTAGTCGGATTGTAACTAAAAGCCGTTAACTACTATATCTGGTATCAACCAGACTAAAGCCATGGTGATAAGTACAATCCTTTCATGAGTAATCATAAAAGTTTTTAACTTGGGTATTTGACCAAACCCTGCTAAAAACAAAATCATGACTAGGAGCATGATCCAAAATTCTAGAACCATATGTGGACGTAGCCACGCAACAATAAAGTTGCCAATCATCACAGTTGATGTGATGATTATTAACATCCACGCCCCGACTAATTTTAAGCGTTCCATTTCTCTCTCCTTTAAGTTAGACTGCAATAACGATGATTAATTATACTAAAATATATGAAGATATTCAATTCTATAGGTTATAAGAAAGTGTAAGAGGTGCGCCAAGCTTGGCGCACCTCTTATGCAGTTTAACTATTAAAAAACATAGTTATTCCTATTGGCAAAACAATCATGGCGAGTGCTACCCACCTTATCCGTTGCAAACCCGGATAGTAGCTTCCTACTACCCAAATCACAACGAAAGAAAGTAATAACTCCCATGGTGAATATGCTTGATTTAGTAGCATATTGAACAGGTTTTTGCCGATATAACTGAGAGATCCCAGTGATAAGGCAATCGCAATCATGTCGCGGAAAAACTCCAACATCTTGTTCATGTTAACCTTGTCCTTGAGAAATTATTGAGGGGCGCCAAGCTTTGCGCCCCTCACTCCTATTCAGATGAGATGATAAGACTATTAATCATCAAAACCAACAGGAGCAAAAGTTGACTGAAGCTCCACTTGGTGCCATCAATGATAAAGTTATACATACTCATCAACATGGTACAACAAGCTAACCAAAAATTGACACTTCTTAAACTGCCAAATCCAGTTAACCTTGCCGTCACAACTGCAACCATTGTTATCAGTATCGCTATTGCGATACCAAACTGCAATTTCTTAAAGCTAAGCATGATCTTACCTTTCTACTATCTGCTATAGGTTACTAGAATAATTATACTTTAATGAAGAGTAAATATCAATGCTATAGGTCTATGTGAAGCATTCTTCCCCGAAGAGTTTCTCTGCCATTCCATCTATTAATATCTAGCTGATACACAACTTTTGTTTGTTGTCCTCGAGATAGCTGGGTAAATAAATCTGCCTTTCCAAAAGCAATTAATTCTAAAGCATTACCTTCACCGTTTTTATCTTTCACTATTATTTTTAAATGATCTTGCGTCTTTCCAAACAATTCTGCTTTTTCTATCTCTACTTCACTCAAGAAACTAGGAGTTGGATTTCCAATACCAAACGGTTGAAGTGCTTCAATTTGTTTTGCAATTTGAAGAGTAATTACAGAAAGTGGCAATTTTACATCCACTTCCATTTCTCGAATTAAATCTTCTTTCTTTATTTGTTTATTTGCCTTTTTAGTTGCAGTTTGAATAAATTGTTCCAATTTTTCTGCTGGTAATGTAAAACCTGCTGCTCCTGCATGACCTCCAAAATTAATAAAAAATTCTTTTAATTCTTCAAAAAAATGAGTCACATGAAATGATGGGATAGATCTGGCAGAACCTTTAAAAAATCCATCAGCTTGAGTCATTACAATTACCGGTCGATAGTATGTTTCCAAAATATTAGATGCAATGAGTCCAATAACTCCTTCATGCCAATCCTTTGAATGAAGAATAATAATATTATCTAAATCTCCTTTTTCTTCCCAACCTGCAATAATATCTTTTGCTTGTTGTACATTTTCTTTAACTAAATCTTTTCGTTCAGAATTTTTTAATCCAACTTTGCTGGCAAGCTCTTCTGCTCGGGCTTTATTTGTAGTACAAAGCAATCGTAACGCATCAATTGCATGTTCTAAACGACCAACTGCATTAATTCGTGGCGCAATTACAAAACCAACTTCAAAAGGAGTAATTATTTTATTTTCAATTCCCGCTTCGCGACAAATTTGCTTTAACCCAACACGTTTAACAAAAGGAAATGCTTTTAATCCATACGTTACAACACTTCGCGAAGGTCCAACTAATGGAACTAAATCTGCAATTGTTCCAATAGAAGCGAGTGACAAATAGTCTGTTCTAAAATTCTCTTTTAATACCAATTTATTACCAGATTCTTCTTTAAAATAATTGTAAATTTCTTTTGAAAAAAAGTAAGAAACACCAGAACCTGAAAGAACAGGAATATGAAAAATTGCCTCTGCATCTTCTGGAATTTTTTCTTGCTTATGATGATGATCTGTAACTATAACTGGAATACCAATAGACTTTGCATACTTTATTTGATTAACCGCCGTAATACCATGATCTACACTAATAATTAAGGCAGGATCATATTTTTCTTTTACATTGTTAATACCTTTTTCAGAAAATCCATATCCTTCATGTTTTCTATGTGGAACGTATGGCATAACTTTAAAACCTAATAAATGAAGCGTTTCCCATAGAATAGAACCACCTGTTATACCATCTGCATCATAATCGGTATACACAACAATTGTTTTACCCGAAGATTTTATATCTTTTAAAATCTTCATTGTTTTAACAATTTCTTTGTTATATCCAAAATCTTTTAAAGTAAGGTCTAATGGTGATGGAGGTTTTAGAAACAAAGGAATATCTGTAACATTTCTATTTTTAAGAAGAATTTCGATTAATTCTTTAGGCTTTATGCTACTTGTGATTTCTTTTCTGAAGGATATATGCATTGTCTAACTATTGTACATTATTCGATTAATTTTTCTTGTTCTGATTTTAAGGTAGTAGGCAACGATCCAGTAGATTCAATCTTCTGACCTAACATCATTAAATTTTTTGAAACCATTGAAGACTGATTATACGCATTTGAAATATGTTTTTGTAAAACTGCCATAGCTTCATCTGCTTTTTCATAATCTTTTTTCATAGATTGAAGCACAGCTAAAATATTCTTTGCTTGTTTTTCTATTCGTTGTCCTTCAAACGAAATAAGAATTACTTTTAGATATGCATAAAAACTCATTGGAGAAACTGGTACTACACGCATTTCTGCAGCGTAATCATATAAATCTCCACTATTTATAAGTTCATAGTAAACACTTTCAGAAGGAATATACATTAAGGCATAATCTATTGTTCCTTCTCCCGTTAATATATATTTTTGAGAAATACTTTTTATATGCATTTTTACTTCGCGTTCAAACTCTTTTTTAATCTGAGCTTTTTCATCTGCGTTTTGAACTTCAATCATTTTTTTAAAACTACTGATTGGAAATTTTGAATCTATAGGAATAAGTCCTTGAGAAGTTTTAATAATTGCATCTACTTTTTGCCCGTTGGCAAAACCATACTGAAGAACAAAAGAATCTGGTGGCAAACTTTGAGCAAGTAATTCTTTTAATACTTGTTCGCCGATATTTCCACGCAATTTTGGAGATTGTAAAAACTCTTGTAATTGTTGCATATTACGGCCAATTTCAGAAAACTCCCCTAAACTTCGTTGTACTTCTCCAATAACTTTTGCAGCATTATCCAGTCGCTTATTAAACATATCCATGTTATGCTCCATTTTGCGATCCATTTGCTCTGTTTGTTTATCTACTCGTTGACCAATTTCTTTCAGCCAAGAAACCAACTCATCAGAAACTTTTGATTTTTCTGCCATTGCATTTAACCACATGCGAATTATGAATAAAACGATGACAATTGCGATAGCAGTAAAAATATAAGGTAGAAAATCCATGTGTCTTTAGATTATACAGTTTTATCAACAAGGATTACAATCATCAATAAATAACTTATAGTATTATTTGATATAATATACACGACATGTAGTCTTGTATAGAAAGGAAAGTAAGATGAAAAGTGGATGTTTTGGAATACTAATGCTAAGTATGCTCATTGCACTTGGTTTCCTTATTGCAGGTATGATTTCAGGAGACGTCGGTACAATAGGCGCTGCAGGAATGTACTTAGTTGCTGCCGGCTTCATAGTAACTGGCATTCTAAACAACTAAACATCATTACTGCATTAGTAACGGGGAGCAATATTGCTAACAAGCAATTAATTGAACGTAGTTCAACACATTTATAGCAGATTATAACTGTGTAGTGCAACGATCAATGCTCCTCGTTGCACACTTTTTATTCTTCATACTCTTCATATTTAATGTCCTGCTATAATAAGTAAAATTTCGGAGCTATATAATCGTAAGGAACTACTATGCCAAGACCAGCGCGAATTGTACTTGGAGTCTGTTTTGCATTAGTTGGTATATATTTTGGATATATATACACTGGGATTTTTATACGGATAGCTATCTATTTGGTTACTTTGTTCACCATAGTGGTTGTCGATAGCCTTATCGAAGTGCTTTTGGAAAAATTTAAAAAGTACTGATATAATGTATCCTACGAACGGCTTGTTTTGAAAGGAGAAAGTCATGAATCCTGTAGCAACTATCCTGGTAATATCCTTGGTAGTTTTACTGTTTATGGGGATTTTAATCAATTTTGGAATACGCTGGGTTCTAATTTGGTTAGTAACAATAATTGTAGGATTTGTTGTTTCTACCTACTTTATTGACTTTAACCAAAGTCAGAGATTGTTACATTTATGGATCTTGGCCAATGGTGTTTGGTGGGTTATCGGAATAGTACTGATAATCTTTTCATCAAAGAATGGCATGGATAAACTGCCGTTTTCAAGGAATAAGATCTAGCAACGAGGACATATTGAACGTAGTTCAACAATCTATAATTGTATGTAGATAAGTTGTGCGGCGATCAATGCTCCTCGTTGCACAACTTCTTAAACAAGTCCATCACTTTCGGTAAAGATTTTTGGTTTTAACCAATTTTCAGAATCTTCAGAAACATCATCATCCATATCTTGAGTATTATTTATTGCTTCTATTTGCTCCACTGCTTTAGATTGTCTATCAAAAGACTGTTGTTGTGGCATAGGAGTATTATTTATTGGTTGTGGATGTTCTGATTGTTGTGGTTGCATTTGAGGCATTGGTTGTGGCATTTGTTGTGCTACAGGTTGTCTCATTTGCTGTTGAGGTCTATTTACTGGACGATTCATTGGAGGCATTTGCATATTAGGAATATTTTGACTAAATGGATTCATACTTTGTCCAGGCATTCCAGGTCTTGGCATTTGTCTCATTGGTTTTTTTACTGCTCCTGCTCGTAATAATTCTGCAACTGTTTCAAATGTATCTGCATTTACAGAATAAGATGAAAAATTGTTTGTAGCGTTTACAATTCCTGTATATAAATTTGTAGCAATATCGCGATCTATTTGTGCTTTCATTGTTTTAAGCACTTTTAAGACAAGTTCTGCTGTTGCAGCTGCTGTTTTTGCTACTAAATTAATAGTTCCGAAGTTATTATTTATTAAATGACGGTCGATATTTATAATATTTTTACCATCAAAAGTACTTTGATTTTTTGTATAAATATCACCTAATGTATTTAAGTTAGGTGCATCAACCGTAATGATAAATTCAATCTTTCCGCCAGAATATGAATACTCAACATCTTTTGGTTCAAGTCGTGCCTGTCCTTCACGAGGAATGATTATAAGATTAAATTTTTCATTTTGAACATTGTAGTCTACTTTATCAATTGCTCCTTCTTTATAAGGAAAAGATACAACTAAATTACTTCCACCAGTTTGAATTGAAGTTTTGATTTTATCAGTTCCTGTAATATCACTTTCAGGCATTGTAGAACATACTAAAGACACATTTTTACCCATTTTAGTAAGTGCAAGATATAAAGCTGTACCAGATGCGATTGCATCTTGTGTTGGCTTTGAAGGAAGTACAATAATACCTGAGTTACTTTTTGTTATAACCTCAGAAATAAGATTAAGTTCCCGATCTATATTTTGGGGCTGTTGTTGTGGATTCATAATTTATTATAGGATAAATTTTACCACATCGCCTACCTTAATGTCAAGCTCAGGGGAGAATTGCATACCGCACTCTTGGTCTTTCTTGACCTCCTGTACAGTTTTTGCACGAATACGCAGAGATACTAAACGCGTTTTATCTACCAGTTGATCATTTCTATACAATTCGACATTGTCACCAGCATTTACTTTTCCTTTTGTAACTTTACATCCAAAGAATGTTTGTCCTTCGATAATAAATGTTGCAAGTATTTTTGCTTCTGCTTTTTTGTCTTTTTCACGAGCTTCTTTTTCTCGAATAATATCTGAAACTTCTTGTAATTCTTCTAGTAATTCGTAAATAATATTATAAGTTTTAATAATGACTTTTTCTTGTTTTGCTAATTCTTTTACTTCATTATCAATAGGTACAGAAAAACCAATAACAATAGATTTTGTTGTTTTAGCTAAGAAAATATCTGATCTATGAACACCACCAACACCAGTTAACGTTAATTCAACGTTTTCATTTTTAGAAAGTGCTTGGGAAATTGCTTCCAAAGAACCTTGAGAATCTGCTTTTACAATAAGTGATAATTTTTTAGATTTAACTTCTGTTGCATAAAAAGCATCCATATCAATGGTTTTTGCTTTCTTTTCTACTTCAATTACTTCTGCATTTACTTTTGCGGAAGTAATAAGTGTTCCTACTTCTGGCATTTCAGAGAATCCAAGTAATTCAAATGGTGTTGAAGGATGAGCTTCTCTAATACTTTTACCTAAATCATCTGTTAATGCACGCACTTTAATTTCTTGTTCTCCGGCAAAAACAGTATCACCAACTTTAATAACACCATCTTTAATAATGGCACTTACAACTACACCACGTTGATCTTTTTTTGTTTCAATAATATATGCGTTAACTGGATTTTTTTCTTCATAGGTTAATTTTTGATCTGCAGATATAAGAAGAATAGATTCAAGTAATTCTGGAATACCAGTTCCCACTTTTGCAGAAATTGGAAGTGCTAATACGTCTCCACCTTTATCTTCTGTAATAACTTCGTGTTTTAATAAATCACGTTTTACTTTTTCAGGATTTGCATCGGGTAAATCCACTTTATTCATTGCAATAATTAAAGGGATTTTTGCACTTTTAATATGAAAAATGGATTCAATTGTTTGAGGCATTATTGAATCTTTAGAATCAATAACAAGAATGGCAATGTCTGCAACATTTGCACCTCGTGAACGAATTTTGGAAAATGCTTCGTGGCCAGGAGTATCTATAAATGTAATACGATCATTTTCATATCCTTTAATACCAGTTTTTATTTCATAAGCACCAATACGTTGTGTAATGCCACCATGTTCTTTTGCCGCCACACGAGATTTGCGGATATAATCCAATAAGGAAGTTTTTCCGTGATCTACATGCCCGAGAATTGTAACAATTGGAGGTCTTACCATGTGATATAAAAATTAGTAATAGAGGATAATCTTATTTTGATTCTTCTTCTTTTTCTGCTTCTGTTGAAACTTCTTCTTGAGCTTCTACAGGTTCTTCTGCAACTTCTTGTTCTTCTACAACTGCTGGAGTTTCAGAAGTTTCTTCTGAAGGAGCTTCTGTTTGTTCTTCTGGAGAAGTTTCAACTTGTTCAACTTCTTCTTTAGTTTTTTTTACAGGTTCTTCTTCTTTTTCTGCTGTAATTTGGATAATATCAATATCATAACCAGTAAGTCTACCGGCTAAGTTTACATTAATACCATTCTTTCCAATTGCAAGTGGAGCTTGAGATTCATCAACTGTAACTTTTGCTATTTTATCTTTATCATTTATATCTACTGACTGTACTTTTGCTGGAGATAAAGCGCTAATAATATATGTTTTTGTATTTTCATTCCATTGAATAATATCAATTTTTTCTTGTCCATTTAATTCATCTGTGACAGTTTGCACACGAACACCTTTTTGACCTACACATGCACCAACTGGATCAACACCACTTTGACTACTAAATACTGCAATTTTAGCTCTTTCACCTGGTTCTCGAACTACATTTTTAATTTCTACTGTTCCGTTTGCAATTTCTGGAACTTCTCTCTTAAATAGTTCTTCTATAAGTTGTGGAGCTGTTCTGGATAAAATAATTCGAGAATATCCTGCTCTATTTTGACCAATCTCTTGTAAGTAAAAAACGTATTTATTGTTTACAACATAACTTTCGTTTCGAATTTGTTCATCACGTGGTAACAATCCTTCTGCTTTTCCTAAATCTACATATACTGTTGCACCTTCATGACGAATTACACGGCCTTTAACTAACGTTCCAACTTGATCTTGATAGTGTGTAATAACAGTTTTCTTTTCAGCTTCACGAATTTTTTGAATAATAACTTGGCGAGCTGTTTGCGCAGCAATACGACCAAATCCTGGAGGAGTAATATCTTTTCCGTCTTTAAGAATTTTTGTTTCACCAGTTGAATCATCAACTTTTACAGTAATAGTTTCATCCTCGATCATTTCTGGCATTTCTTTATGAAAAGCAGCCAAAATAGCAGCTTCCATTGAAGAAATAACATCTGTAACACTTATTCCGCGTTCAGATGCAACCTGATTTAATGCCAGTGAGAATTCACTTTTTACTATTACCATACTGGTAATTTTAGCACAAAAACAGGCAAAAGCAATGTAAAATAGAGTCTATGGCATTTTATATTTGTGCAAATTGTGGTGAAGGTTCTTCTTCTTGGATGGGAAAATGTCCTAGTTGTGGGCAATGGGATACATTTAAGGAACAAAGAGATGGAAGTGCAAGTACCAAAGCCGGAAAAGATGAACCAGTTAAAAAACTGTCAATTACTCCTTTACATAAAATAAAATCAATTGATAAATCTCGTAAACAGACTGGTATATTTGAATTCGATAGAATTCTTGGCGGTGGATTTGTTGCTGGTGAAGTGGTACTTCTTACTGGAGAACCAGGAGTTGGAAAATCCACATTGTTACTTCAAAGTTTAAAAAATTTAAAAACACTTTATATTTCTGGTGAAGAAGCGGCAGAACAAGTTCGAGATCGTGCAGATAGGCTAGGTGTTGATCTAAAACATCTAATGTTTTCTGATACGTTACAGACAGAAGGCATTATTGAAGGAGTCGAACAAATGAAAGATGAACTCGATATTGTTGTTGTTGATTCAGTACAAACTGTTTATAGTCGCGAAGTACAAGGTGCACCAGGAAGTGTTTCTCAACTCCGTGAAGGAGCAATGAAACTTATTCGAATGGCAAAAGATAATAAAGTACCTCTTATATTAATAGGCCATATTACAAAAGATGGTGATGTAGCTGGGCCAAAAACGCTTGAACATATGGTTGACGCAGTGCTTACTTTTGAAGGTGATAGAGTTTCTGCATATCGTATTCTTCGTGCACAAAAAAATAGATTTGGCACAACAGATGAAATTGGTATTTTTGAAATGAAAGGAATCGGATTAGTGGAAGTTAATAATCCACTTGCTTTTGTTGAAGAAGATATGAAAAATCAAGCTGCTGGAAAAGCATTAGTTGGCGTTATGGAAGGTAAACGTCCTCTCTTTTTTGAAATTCAAACATTGGCAGCAGAATCTTTTCTTTCTATGCCAAGACGTGTGGTAAAAGGTGTAGATTACAATAAAGTGCAGTTACTTCTGGCAGTTATTCAAAAACAATTAAAACTTCCACTTGCCAAATATGATATTTATGTAAATGTTGTTGGCGGCGTTGATGTAAAATCAACATCTGCAGATTTAGGTATTGCAGCATCACTTATTTCTTCTATAAAAGATATTCCCCTACCTTCTACTATGATGTTTACCGGAGAGGTTGGACTTTTAGGTGAAGTTCGTTCTGTATATGGACAAGACCGTATTATTTCTGAAGCTAGTAGACTTAACTTTAAAAAAATATATTCTTCAAAAACTTCTCCAACTATTCGAGATTTGTATAAAGAATTGGCAAAGTAAAGTGTCCCTCCAGGCAAAAATTTCTGCCTGAAGGGAACAAAAAAAATTATCCACCGAAGACGGGAACAACATAGAACGTCATAAACGCTCCAAAAGCTACCACAATAACATAAAATAGTATCAGCATTCCTGCTGATACCCAATTAATACGACCTGACATGAGCTTATTCCTTTCTTCAGCCATTGCATGAAAATATAGAATGCAAATATCTATAGTTGAAGCAAATGAGTCTATTATAGAAGAATAAAGCTGGATAAAGTTATGAGAATACTACTCCAATATGTATTCTTGTGTAATTGTAGTTTTTTTACCATTTGCACCTGTTACTTCAAAAGTAACTGTATTCTTACCTTTTTTAAGAGGAAATTCGTATCTAAAAACCCCTTCTTCATCTGGAAAATAGGTATCATCAAATATTTTTACAGATGCTTCGTTATCTGTTTTACCAACTACTGTTATTTTAGGTGTATTCCTAAAAATAGTTTTATCTGGGGAAATAATCTCTACACGTGGTGGAGCTAAATATAAATTTAATTGATAAGCAAAATATCCAATAAAAAATAAAAATACTACTGTTAAAACACCAATAACTATTTTTTTTGTTTCCGGTAATAAATGTAATGATGGAATATGTTTTCTAAACTTTACATCTTCTGTTTTTTCGTAATCGCGCCTAAAATATGCAAGAGCTTTGGCAGGATCTACTTCTAGAAATAGTGCATATGAACGAATAAGACCGGTTATATACACTTTTGATGGAAATGTTTTCCAATTATTTGTTTCAATTGATTCTAAATATTTTGTTCTAATGCGAGTTTTCTTTTCCACTTGAGCAAGAGTAAATTCTTTTTCTTCTCGAGCTTTTCGTAATAAATCACCAACTGTATACATAATATCTTAATATAACGCAACTTTTAGAATTTGTGTAAGAGATTACAACACAATAATTACTCAAATTTGAATGAAGTATAAATAGAAGTTACTTATTGTCTACCTGTGTATTCTCTCGTTTCTGGATTTACAGAAATTTTTTCTCCTTTTTTAATAAAAAGAGGAACCATAACTTTTGCTCCAGTTTCGAGTTCTGCTTCTTTTTTTGCTCCACTAACTGTATCACCTTTTACTGCATCTTCGGTTTGAACAACTTCAAGAGTTACTGATGCTGGAGTTCGAACTGCAAGTGGTTTTTCATTATGAACATACACATACATTTTGTCACCTTCTTTAAAAAATTCGATGACATCACCAATAACATCAAGTGGAATTTGATACTGATTATATGTTTGTTCGTTCATATAGTATGCAAGTTCATTATCCTTGTAGAGATACTGCATTTCCATACTGTTCACATCAACAGTTTCTACACCTTCAGAAGATTTATAAGTGTAATCTATGTTTTTACCTGATTCCACGTTTTTCATTTTTACCTTCATCAAAGCAGAACCTTTCCCAGGTGAATAAAATTCAGTTTTTTGAATTGCCCAGATACCATCTTGATAAGAAATAAATTCTCCTTTTTTTAAATTTCCTGCGTATGTTTTCATAAATATAATTAGCTAATTTGAAAAATATATTTTA
>CAZSUZ010000025.1:0-17908 GCA_964610165.1 uncultured Gammaproteobacteria bacterium | reverse complement strand
GGATCTGCCTATATGTATGTCCCATCTACTTTTAATGGCTCTTGGCCAAACGGTAAAAGTTATAGAAACATTACATCTGCAGACATTACATCATACTTAGATAGAGGAGTTCCAGTAATTGCTGGTGTTCGTGGTGCGAGTCATTATGTGGTTCTCAAAAAAGCTGATGGCAGTGACTATATTATGAATGACCCTATTTATGGACCTGATAAAAAAGTTTCTGACTATTATTCATTATCTGGACCTTATGGTGTATTTGAATAAATTTATTACCCTTTTTTTTATCTTTTTTATAATGTTATGTATTTACCCCACTCATAGTTATGGCTTAGAAAATAATAGTTTTGAACAACATGAAGAATTTTGGCAAAAAAATAACAGCTCAATAGAATTTAATATACATAACGATTCTGCCAAAGAAGGTTCTGTATCTGCTGTTATTAAAAACGATTCTTCTACTTCTTATGGCATTGAACAAATTCTATTTAACATTATTCCAGAATCTGATTATCAAATATCTTCTTTTATAAAAATAAATAATCCTCCCCCATCTAAAGCTTTTTTACGTATAGCTTGGTATGAATCAACGGATGCAAGTGGTAGCCAAATAGAAACAAACGATTCTGAA
Organism: uncultured Gammaproteobacteria bacterium; assembly: GCA_964610165.1. Taxonomy (GTDB): domain Bacteria; phylum Patescibacteriota; class Microgenomatia; order UBA1406; family GWC2-37-13; genus MFZZ01. The sequence goes on along the minus strand of CAZSUZ010000025.1, from coordinate 17,280 downwards.
ATTATTGTAAGTGAAACTGATTGGAGACAAGTATCTTTTTATGCTAAATCACCTACTAATGCTCACTCAGCAAAAATACGTTTACTTGTTTCTTCTGGTACTGCTTATTTTGACGCAATTACTATCGAAGAATTACTTAGTACACCAACTCCAGTTTTTACGCCAACTTATTTACCTACTCCCACTATTCAAAATAGTATTCATAATATATTTATTAGTGAAGCAATGGTATATCCAAATACAAATGATAATGAATGGGTAGAACTCTATAATAATAATGATTATCCTGTTACGCTGATAGATTGGTTTATCGATGATACAGCAGAAGGTGGGGCATCACCTAAAAAAATTACAGTAACGTTATTACCTCATGAATATATTTCAATTGATTTAACTTCTTCAGTTTTTAATAATTCAGGTGATGATGTGCGATTATTATATGCAAATGGAGAAGTAGCAGATTCATTTTCGTATGAAGATTCAGTAAAAGATACAAGTATAGGTACAAATAACAGCAATGCATTTTGTACACAAAAACCTTCAAAAAATAAAGCAAACTATTCTTGTCTTGATTTGGAAGCAACACAAACTATAACTAAATTCTTATCACCTACACAAATTGCTACTGTTTTAGGTATTAAAACTATCACTTCTATTTCTGCACAACCTTCACCACAAATTACTTTAGAAAAGAAAGTTATAAAAACGATATCAAAACCCAAACATATTCTTAATACTCAAGCTCCTCCAGCTGTCATAACAACAAAAAATTATATTGATACATCTACAAACAAAAAGCCATGGCTATTAATTTCTAGCGCCTATTCGTTACTCGCTGGCATTTCTCTTGTTTCCAAAATTGTTTTCTTTAGATACACTTAATGTTATGAAAGTTATTCGTCTTTTTTTCTTATATTGGCTACCACCCATTATGTGGATGCTTATTATTTTTACAATGTCCTCAAGACAACGAATTTCCATTGCAGATACAGAAGTAGAAAATTTTTTAATTTTTAAATCTTTACACGTCATTGAATACGCTTTTTTATATCTGCTATTATTTAGAGCCTTCTTTAAATCATTTACTAAAAAAATTTCTACACAGTCAATTTTTACAATTTCGATTGTTACATGTATTTTATATGCCATCTCAGATGAATTACACCAAACATTTGTACCAACCAGACAAGGTTCTGTACGTGATGTATTTATTGATACTATTGGAATTCTATTAGCGTTTAGTTATACTAAAATATATCTAAACAAATTGAAGCGTTATATATGAAACAATTTATTAACTCACTGCATCATTTTTTTATTCCTAGACATACAAACAATTACACTGCAAAATTGCTTCACCATGATTTTCTTACAGTATATTTAGTCGCTGCTCTTATTCTCACAGCAAGTGTCGGACATATTCAAAAAACCGGTGGAGATATACTCGGATATGCAACAGATGTGACAGTTGAAAAATTATATGAATTAACTAATGAAGAGCGAGCAAAACAAAAGATACCACCATTACAATACAATGAAGATCTTGCTACGGCAGCTCAATTAAAAGCTAAAAATATGTTTGAAAAAAATTATTGGTCACATTATGGACCAGCCGGAGAAACACCATGGCAATTTATTCTTGAATCAGGATATCAATATGAATACGCTGGAGAAAATTTAGCAAAAAATTTCTTATTCAGTGATGGCATTGTTGAAGCATGGATGGATTCACCAACTCATAAAGAAAATTTATTGCGTGATGACTATACAGAAGTTGGGTATGCAGTTGTAAATGGTGTATTAAATGGTGAAGAAACAACATTAGTTGTACAAATGTTTGGAAAACCACTATATCCTACAACAGCAGATGAAGCAACAGATAGTGAAACTACTAAAGAAACAGTTGCAGAAGTAAATACTGCTCCAGTTCAAGAAGTTGAACAACAACCTGTTGTTCTTGCAAAAGAATCAACTTCCGAAAAATCATTCTTTCCTACTTACTTTAACATGAATCTTATTTTCTTTACAATTTTATTCTTAGCATTATTACTAGACTTTTATTTTGCAGCTAAACTTAATTTAATTCGTGTTAAAGGTAAAAATCTTGTTCATTTAATGTTTATTGGTTTTATTGTTGCAGGAGCATTTATTCTTATTAAAGGATCAATTATCTAATTATGAAACATTTAGTCAAATTAATAAAAAAAGAAGTTAATAAACATACATTTGATTATTTATTGTTTGCTACTGCTGGAATCTTTTTTATTGTTTCATTGAATCTTTTTAAAGGTGAACGACTTCTTGAATTTATTATTCTTCTTTCATTTATTTCTTTTTATATTATTTGGGGCATTTATCATCACATAATTGAGAATACGCTTCGTTTTAAAATTGTGTTAGAATATGTGCTCATTGGATTTACAATTTTATTTTTACTTAAAATATTAATTCTTCCCTAATTATGAAAGGAATTATATTAGCAGGCGGTCGAGCAACCCGTCTTCGCCCTTTAACCAAAATTACTTCTAAACAACTTTTACCGGTTTACAACAAGCCAATGATCTTTTATCCAATTGAAACATTAACTAAGGCTGGAATAAAAGATATCCTTATTATTGTAGCTCCAGAATATGCTGGTCATTTTTTAAATTTACTCGGTTCAGGTAAAGAATTCGGAGCTAAATTTACTTATGAAATTCAAGAAGAGCCACGAGGTTTACCAGATGCATTTATATTAGGTGAACAATTTATTGGAAAAGAAAATGTAGCGCTTATTCTAGGTGATAATATTTTTGATCAAGATTTTTCACAAACAATTCAAGAATTTGATAAAGGTGGCGTTGTGTTTGCTAAAAAAGTACATGATCCAGAAAGATATGGAGTCATAGAATTTGATGAAAATAATAATGTACTATCTATTGTTGAAAAACCTACAGAACCAAAAAGTGAATATGCAATGGTTGGTATGTATATATTAGATAATAGAGCTTCTCAGTTTGCTAAAAGCTTATCTCCATCTGCACGTGGTGAACTAGAAATTCCAGATCTCATTAATAAATATAAAGATATTGGAGAATTAAAAGTAAGCATTATGGATGGCTCATGGCATGATGCAGGAACCTTTGATAGCTTACTTGAAGCTAATAACTATTGGTCAGAAAAAAGTAAGAATCAATAAATATCTCTGTTAACTTTTGCAATTTTCCTATACACTTAAAAAATGGATACAATTCAAATATTAATGATAATAGTTCTTAGTATTACGACAGTTTTGTTAACAGTTGTGGGAATTCAACTATTCCTTGTTCTAAAATCGTTACGCAAAACGCTTGATAATGCTAATAAAATTATCAATGGCTTTGACGCAATTGGCATGGGTTTAAAACATGGACTCGGTGAAGCAACTGGATTTATTAATGGTTTTAAAACTATTTTGAAAATTGTAGATTTATATAAAAAGAAAAATGACTAAAGAGAAACAACATTCCGATAACTTCTGGTCTGGTTTTGCACTCGGGGGTGTAGTTGGCGGTGCATTACTATACGCATTTACTACAAAACGTGGTCGTAGCACCATAAAAAAAATGCTTGATGGTACTGAAACAATTGAGCATAACATAGAAAATATTCTTGAAATGTTGCAAAAAAATCAGCTGATTTCACAGGATGAAGAAAAAAACTCCAAATAACAATAAAAACATGCTATTTCTTGTTGACTTTTATAAAGTCATATAGTATAGTTATGCAATCGCCCTGATCTAAAGGGAGTATTTTTATTTGTTAAAACTTCAAAAAAACGCCCAAATGACAGCTATATCCTCATCTAATCAAATATTACTAGGTACTGAAGAAAAGTACATGAAAGATTTTGATCTCATCGAGATTCAAAGACAATTCTGGCAACGATTTTTAGACAAAGATTTAAAGGAAATAGTTCAAGAATTTTTTCCCATTGAAGACTACACAGGAAAAAAATTAACACTCCATTTTGAAGATCTTTTTTTTGGAGAACCAAGATATTCTTTAGATCTTTGTGTCAGTAAAAAGCTCACTTATGATCTTCCTGTTTATCTTCGTTTATCTATTGAAAATAAAAAGACAGGTAAAAGTAAATCCCAAGATGTATATTTCTTTAATCTGCCTATTATGACAGATAAAGGGACATTTATTATTAATGGTATTGAAAGAGCAGTTATTTCTCAAATTGTACGTTCCCCTGGAATGTACTTTACAGCAGAAATTGATAAAACAACTGGTCTTACACTTTATAATGCAGAAATCCGACCTTATATTGGTTCATGGATTGATGTAACTATTAATAAATACGGACTTATTGAAGTAAAAATAAATAAAAGAAGAAAAATGCTCGCTTCTGTATTTCTTAAACTCTTCGAAGATATGAGTAATACAGATATTATGTCTCAATTTAATGATTTAGATCCTGAATTAATTGAGAAATATATTGCTCCAACTCTTAAAAAAGATAGAACAACAAATAGAGATGAAGCTGTACTTGAATTTTACCGAAAAGTAAAACCAGGTGAACCTCTTATTTTAGATAATGCTTATAAAACACTTAATTCACTATTCTTTGATGCAAAAAGATATTCAATGAGTAGTGTCGGTCGTTATAAGATTAATAAAAAACTTGGACTTAGAATTGAAAATACTCCAGAAAATTATCTTCTTACTAAAGAAGATATTATTGCCGGACTTAAATATCTTGTTAATTTAACTAAAGGACAAGGAAATTTTGATGACATTGATCATTTAGGAAACCGAAGACTTCGAACTGTCGGTGAACTTATTGGCATGTACGGAATTCGTGCGGGAATGATTCGTGTCGAAAAAGAAGTAAAAGAAAGAATGAGTTTGATTACCAGTGATGTTAATCCAACTCCTTCACAAGTATTAAATAACAAACCTCTTATTGCAACAATCAATATTTTCTATAAAACAAGTCAACTTTCAACAATCGTTGATCAAACAAATCCACTTTCAGAACTTGATAATTTAAGAAGAATTACAGTCGGTGGACCAGGTGGTATTGAAAAACAACGAGCATCATTCTCAATCCGAGACATTGCTTCTTCACAATATGGAAGAATTGATCCAATTAGATCACCAGAAGGTCCAAACATCGGTGTCGTTACATACATGGCTTTGTATGCACGCGCAAATGAATATGGATTCCTCGAAACTCCATACAAAAAAGTAAAAATTGATAAAAAAGGAACTAAAGTTGTAGCAACTGTCACAAATGAAGTTGATTATTTACAAGCAGATGATGAAGAGCAATATTATATTACTTCTGCAAACGTAGCTCTTAATGAAAAAGGTATTATTACCGGAGATACAGTAGTAGCTCGTTACAAAGGAGAAGTTATAGAAGTTCCTGTAGAAAAAATTAATTATATTGACGTTTCACCACGACAAGCAATTGGTATTTCTGCAGCAATGATTCCATTTATTCAAAACGACGATGCATCTCGTGCTCTCATGGGAAGTCACATGCAATGTCAAGCAGTTCCTCTTATTAAGCCACAAGCTCCATTTGTTGGAACAGGTATGGAAGAAATTGTTGCCAAAGAACTTGGACGAACAATTGTAGCTCCAGAAGACGGAGTCGTTGATTATGTCGACGGTGAAAAAGTTGTCTTTAAAGGTGAATCTGGTAAAAAACATGAATACAAACTTGAACGTTATGTCCGAACAAATCGTGACGTATCTTTTGATCAAAAACCTCGTGTTGAACCAAAACAAAAACTTAAAAAAGGTGATCTTATCGTTGATGGACCTACAAGTCAACATGGTCGCTTAGCACTAGGACAAAACTTAGTTATTGCATACACATCCTTAAAAGGTTTAGGTTATGAAGACGGTTTTGTAATTTCAGAACGTCTTTTGAAAGATGATGTGTTTACATCTATTTCTTCAGAAGAATATGTAGCAGATGTTGTTGACACAAAACTTGGACCAGAAGAATTAACAAGAGATCTTCCTAATGTTCGTGAAGAAGTACTTCAGAACTTAGATAAAGATGGAAATGTTCTTCTTGGAACACATGTTAAAGGTGGAGACATATTAGTAGGTAAAGTTGCTCCAAAAGGAGAACGAGAACTTACAGCAGAAGAACGACTTCTTCGTGCAATCTTCGGTGAAAAAGCAAAAGATGTTAAAGATACATCTCTCAAAATGCCTTACGGAGATCGAGGAACAGTTGTAAATATAGATACTATTAATGCTAAAAAAGATCCAAATGAACTTGAACCAAGTATTATTGAACGAATTTTAGTTCGAACATCCCAACTTCGAAAGATTACAGTTGGAGATAAGCTTGCAGGTCGACACGGAAACAAAGGTGTTATCTCAAAGATTCTTCCAGAACATGATATGCCATATCTTGAAGATGGAACTCCAGTAGATATCATTATTTCTCCTCTGTCTATTCTTGCTCGTATGAATTTAGGACAGTTGTTTGAAACAATTTTCGGATGGATCGCACTTAAAAATAATAACTTTATTACAGTTCCAACATTTGAACGCATTAAAGAAGACTTTATCTTTAGTGAAATGGAAAAACTTGGGTACCCAACAGATGGTAAAGTAACACTTTACGATGGAGCAACCGGTCAACCTTTTGAAAGACCAGCTCTTGTAGGTATTGGTTACATCATGAAATTGATTCACATGGTAGAAGACAAATTCCATGCAAGATCAGTTGGACCATACTCACTTGTTACACAACAACCACTTGGTGGAAAATCACAAATGGGTGGACAGCGTTTCGGAGAGATGGAAGTCTGGGCACTCGAAGCACACAGAGTACCATCAACATTACAAGAAATGTTAACTATTAAGTCAGATGATGTTCGTGGTCGTCAGAAAACATTTGAGGCAATTATTAAAGGACTTAATATTCCTCAATCAAGCGTACCAGAATCATTTAACGTACTTGTAAAAGAACTTAACGCACTTGGATTATCAGTTGACTATATCGAATAATAACTATGGACGAATTACAAATAGTGGATTTTTCAGGTCTTAAAATAAGACTTGCATCTCCAGAAGACATAATGAAATGGTCTCATGGTGAAGTAACAAAACCAGAGACAATTAACTATCGAACCTTTAGACCAGAAAAAGACGGTTTATTTGATGAACGTATCTTTGGACCAACTAAAGATTACGAATGTTACTGTGGAAAATACAAAAGAATTAGATATAAAGGTATAGTCTGTGATCGCTGTGGTGTAGAAGTTACATCCTCTGTTGTTCGTCGTGAACGCATGGGACATATTAAACTTGCAACTCCAGTTGCACACATTTGGTACTTTAAAGGAGCTTCATCCCCATTAAGTATTATTCTTGATATTCCAACTCAAACTCTTGAAAGAATTGTCTATTATGCTCTCTATCTTGTTATGGATATCGATAAAGATAAACAAAAAGAAGTAGGAGATGCTCTAGACAAAATGCGTGAAGAAGAAGCAGCAAGACAAGAAGAATGGTATGAACAAGAAAAAATGAAACTTGCAAAAGAGTTTACAAAACAAAGAGAAGATATTGAAAAGAAAATTTCAGGTGCAGAACAAAAAGAACTCGCAATTCAAGAAATTGACTTAAAAGAAAGAGAAAATTTACGAAGACTCTCAGATAAATTTGTTGAAAGAAAATCTCAACACATTGCTATTTATGAAAGACTTAGTAAAGTTGTTAAAAGTCTTAAACCTTTTGACACACTCGAAGAAGAAGATTATCTATTCTTAAAAGATCAAGAACTTGAAGGTTTTGTAAAAGTAGGTATGGGTGCAGAAGTTATCCATGAACTACTCTCAAGTCAAGATTTAAAGACATTACTCAATGGAACAATGAGTAAACTTTCTAAAACAAAAGGTGAAAAAAGAAGTAAATTACTTAAAAAAGTAAGAATTATTGAGTCATTCATGAAGAGTAAAATTTCTCCACAATGGATGCTCGTTTCTGTACTTCCAGTTGTACCACCAGATCTTCGACCTGTTGTTCAACTTCCAGGAGGAAAATTTGCAACTTCAGATTTAAATGATCTTTACAGAAGAGTTATTAATAGAAATATTCGTTTAGCTCAACTTATTGATCTTGGAGCACCTGAAATTATTTTGCGTAACGAAAAACGAATGCTTCAAGAAGCTGTTGATTCACTTCTTGATCTTCAAAAGTCTCGTGGACGATCTCAAACTCGTCGTTCAGCAAAGAAACTTAAATCTCTTTCTGATATTTTACGTGGAAAACAAGGTCGTTTCCGACAGAACTTACTTGGAAAACGTGTAGATTATTCTGGACGTTCAACCATTATTGTAGGATCTGAACTTAAAATTGATCAATGTGGAATTCCAAAAGAAATGGCACTTGAGCTATTTAAACCACATTTATTACATGAAATTATTATTCGTGGACTTGCACCAAACATTAAAAGTGCAAAAAATTTCTTAGAAGAACGTGAACCAATTATTTACGACATCTTAGAAGAAATTACAAAAAATCACCCAGTTCTTTTGAACCGTGCACCTACCCTTCACAAACTTTCAATTCTTGGATTCTATCCAGTATTGACAGATGAAAGTGCAATTAAACTTCATCCAACAGTCTGTGCAGGATATAATGCCGACTTCGATGGAGACGCAATGGGTGTATTTGTACCACTTTCAGAAGAATCTATTGCAGAAGTAAAAGCTCGAATGCTTCCATATAGAAATTTATTGAAACCAGCAGATGGTACACCAATTGTATTGCCAAACAAAGAAATGGCTCTTGGTGTGTACTATATTACAACTCTTGATAAAGATTATAAATATAAATCTGAACAAGATCTAAAAGTCTTTGCAACAAAAGATGAAGCAATTAGTAACTTTAATTTACAAAGAATTACACTTCGCCAACCAATTCTAGTAAGAATTAATGGAGAAATTGTAACCACATCAACAGGTAGAATAATGTTTAATAACACATTACCTGAAGAGCTTCAGTTTGTTAACGAAGATGTTAAAGCATCAGACATTAAAGCACTTATTGTCGCAGCAACTAAATTCTTATCACAAGAACAAGTTGGAGAATTAATTGATAAAGTTAAAGATATTGGATTCTGGGGAGCTACAATTTCTTGTGGACTTTCTGTATCAATCTTTGACTGTAAAATTATTGCTAACAAAAATGAAATTGTTGATGAAACAGAAAATGAAGTAACAAAGATTCAAGAAAATTATAATCAAGGACTTCTTACTCTTGATGAAAAGAAACGTATTTCAAACAAAATGTGGATTGATACAACTGAAAAGTTAGCAGATCTTACATGGGATGAAATCGCAGAAGAAAATCCAGTCAAGATTATTATTAAATCTGGAGGAGCTCGTGCTTCTCGAGAACAACTTAAACAGCTTTCAGCTATTAAAGGACTTGTTGTCGACCCAATGGGTAAAATTATTGAGGTTCCAACAAAATCTAATTATCGTGAAGGATTAAACATCTTTGAATATGTAATCTCAGCAAGAGGTGCACGTAAAGGGTTAACCGACTCAGCTCTTAAAACAGCAGATGCAGGTTACTTAACACGAAGACTTCATGACGTAGCACACGATATGATTGTTCGTGAAGTAGATTGTGGAACCACAGAAGGTTTGACAGTTTCATCATCTGGAGATCGTGGAGATAAAATGATTGCACGTATTGCCGGAAGATATTCACTTGAACAAGTAAAAGATAAAAAAGGTAAAGTATTATTTGAAGGAAATGTATTACTTGATGAAAATGAAATCAAAGTCATTGAAGCAAGTGATGTTACACAACTTGTTGTTAGATCACCATTATTCTGTAAATCAAAGACAGGTATCTGTCAAAAATGTTACGGAATTGATCTTTCCACACAAGGATTAGCTGACATTGGTGTTCCAGCAGGAGTACTTGCAGCACAATCTATTGGTGAACCAGGTACACAGCTTACAATGCGTGTCCGACATTTCGGAGGTATCGTTATCTCAGACGTAACTCAAGGTTTACCTCGTGTAGAAGAACTCTTTGAAACTCGAAATCCAAAAGTTGTATCACCTATTACAGAAACAGCAGGTAAAGTAGTCATTACAGAAGATTCTGAACGTGACATGTTTATTGTAAAAGTCAATCCAACAAATGAAGATGATACAGTTCAAGAATTTAGCATTCCAAATACTCAAAAACTAAGAGTTAAGGATGGAGATTTAGTACCAGCAGGAACACAAATTTCTGAAGGATACTTAAATATTCATGATGTACTTAGTATTAAAGGTATTCATTATGCACAACAGTATCTCTTAAACGAAATACAAGATGTATATGAATCTCAAGGTATTGGTATTCATGATAAACATTTCGAAGTTATTATTCGAAAAATGAGTGACAAAGTTATTATTGAAGATGAAGGTGATACCTCATTTACAAAGAATGAAGTTGTATCTCGTGTTCGCTTTGAAGAAGAAAATAAAAAAGCACTCGCAATCGGTGGTAACCCATCAGTCGGAAAAGTAACTATCTTTGGTATAACAAGAGCTGCAATTTATACAGATTCTTGGTTATCAGCTGCATCATTTGAACAGACAACAAATGTTCTTTCAAAAGCAGCAATCAAAGGACAAGTAGATTACTTGCTAGGACTGAAAGAGAATGTTATAATTGGAAGATTAATTCCAGTTACAGAAACTTTGATTAATAAATATTACACACAATTCCAAACGACTTATGCCAACAATAAATCAACTAGTGAGGACAAAACGCTTGAAGAAGGACAAGAAGTCCAGAGCGTCAGCACTGAAGGCCAGCTATAATGCTGTAAAACGTGCTTATGTAGATACCAATAATCCTATGAAAAGAGGAGTATGTACTATTGTACGTACTATGACTCCTAAAAAGCCAAACTCAGCTCTCCGAAAGGTTGCTAGAGTAAGACTTTCAAATAGAATGGAAGTAACAGCTTATATTCAAGGAATTGGACATAACCTTGCAGAGCATTCAATTGTGCTTATTCGTGGAGGTCGTGTAAAAGATTTACCAGGTGTAAAGTATCATATCGTTAGAAATAAATTTGATACTGCAGGTGTAGACAATAGAGTTACATCTCGTTCTAAATACGGAACAAAAAAACCTAAGGTAAAAAGCTAATTAATAATATAAATATTTATGCCAAGACATCAATACAAAGCAACATCATTGAAAATGGATCCAGTTTACGATAGTTACGAAGTAGCAAAACTTGTTAACTATCTTATGGAAGATGGTAAAAAAAGTGTAGCTCAAAAAGTTGTGTATCAAGCACTCGAAAGTTTAAAATCAGAAGAAAATGATTCACTGCTTACTCTTAATAAGGCTATTACCAATGTAATGCCAGAAAAAGAAGTTCGACCAAGAAGACTTGGTGGTGCCTCTTATCTTGTTCCAACAGAAATTCGACGTGAAAGAAGAATTTATTTAGCTCTTAACTGGATTTTAGAAGCTGCTCGTTCTCGTTCTAACAAAGAATTTAGATCATTCGCAGATAAACTTACAATCGAAATTAAAGAAGCTGCTAAAAATCAAGGTCAAGCTGTTGCTAAGAAAGAACAGACAGAAAAACTTGCCGATCAAAACAAAGCATTCTCCCACTTAAAGTGGTAAACTAAAATTAGTTAATTTATAACATTAGCAAATCGCAAGATCCTAGATTGTATTTGGGATCTTTTTATTTAATTTTTAATATCTATGGCTCAAAAAAACGTTGTCGCAACAAAAAACAGAAATGTACCTCTTGATAAAATCCGTAATGTCGGTATTATCGCTCATATTGATTCAGGAAAAACTACAACAACTGAACGAATTCTTTTTTATACTGGTCGTAGTTATAAAATTGGAGATATTGATGATGGTGATACACAGATGGACTGGATGGAACAAGAAAAAGAACGAGGAATTACAATCGTTTCTGCTGCAACAACAACCTTTTGGGGCGATGTAAGATTTAACATTATTGATACTCCAGGCCACGTAGATTTTACAGCAGAAGTAGAACGCTCACTTCGTGTTTTAGATGGAGGAGTGGTTGTATTTGATGCAGAAGAGGGTGTACAAAGTCAATCAGAAACAGTTTGGCGACAAGCTGATAAATATAAAGTACCACGTATCTGTTTTATTAACAAAATGGATAAATTAGGAGCAAATTTTGAAGGGACTGTTGGAGAAATTGAAGAAAGACTTGGTGCAAATCCAGTTCCTATGGTTTTACCACTTGGAAAAGAATCAGATTTTAAAGGTGTTATTGACCTTATCAAAATGAAAGCACTTGTTTGGGGCCGCGATGAATCTGGTGTTGAATATGATGTAGAAGAAATTCCAGCAGACTTAATGGTTGCAGCACAAAAAGCACGCGCACACATGATTGAAAAAATTGCTGAAAATGATGATGTCCTTCTTGAAAAATTCCTCGCAGGTGAAGAAATTTCAAATGAAGAATTAAAAGCTTCTCTTCGTAAATCTGTTATTGGATATAAATTAATTCCAGTATATGCAGGAACATCACTTAGAAATAAATGCGTACAAACAATTTTAGACGCAATTGTAGATTATCTTCCATCACCACTTGATTTGAAAGAAATTGTTGGTGTTGATCCAAAAAATCCAGAAGAAAAATTAACAAGACAACTTACACCTAAAGAGCATTTTGCAGCTCTTGCGTTCAAAATTCAACTTGATCCACATGTAGGTAAAATTACTTATACACGTATTTATTCCGGAACCCTTAAATCTGGTTCTTATGTTTATAACGTAAATAGTGGTCGTGAAGAACGTGTTTCACGTATTCTTCTTATGCATGCAAATCAAAGAGAAGAAATTGCAGAAGCTTATGCTGGTGAAATTGTAGCATTAGTTGGTCCTAAAGAATCGAAAACTGGAGATACTCTTGCTGATGAAAATCATCCAATCGTATTGGAACAAATTTCATTCCCAGATCCAGTTATTTCACTTGCAATTGAACCAAAAACAAAAGCAGATCAAGAAAAACTATCTTATGCACTGCAAAGACTTTCAGAAGAAGATCCAACATTCCGCGTTTCAGTAAATCATGAAACCAACCAAACAATTATGGCTGGAATGGGAGAACTTCATCTTGAAATTCTTGTTGATCGTATGAAACGAGAAATGGGTATGGATGCAAATGTTGGTAAACCACAAGTTGCATACAAAGAAACCATTACAAAAGAAGCAGATGCAGAAGGTAAATATATTAAACAAAGTGGAGGACACGGACAATATGGTCACTGTCTTATTAAAGTTGCACCACTTGCACGTGGTGAAGGATTCCAATTTGTTAATCAAGTTAAAGGAGGATCTATTCCATCAGAATTTATTCCATCAGTAGAAAAAGGTGTTAGACAAGCTTTGGATAAAGGTGTCCTTCTTGGATTCCCAATCGTAGACTTAAAAGTAACTCTTTATGATGGTAGTTATCACGATGTAGATTCATCTGATATTGCATTCCAAATTGCAGGATCTATGGCTTTACAGGACGGTATGAAAAAAGCAGGAATGGTATTACTTGAACCTATTATGAAACTTGAAATTACAGTTCCTGATGATTTTATGGGTACTGCAATAGGAGACGTTTCAAGTAGAAGAGGTAAAATTCTTGGTACAGAAAAGAAAAGTAGAGTTACTATCATAAAAGCATACGCACCGCTTGCTGAACTTTCCGGATATGCAACGATTCTTCGATCACTTACTGAAGGTCGTGGTGTATTCTATATGGAACCATCTCATTATGAAGAAGTTCCAGGTGGAGTTCTTGCAGCACTCAAAAGTAACTAAGCGAACATTTAGCTGTATTAATTTATCATGAATATTTTAGTGTTCTCTGACACACACTTAAATCTTCCCTTTGAGGAAAAGAAATTTAATTTCCTAAAAGATATCATTAGTAAATCTGATCAAGTTATTATTAATGGTGATTTTTGGGAGGGATATTTTATTTCATTTAAACAATTCCTAGATTCTCCTTGGAAAAATTTATTTACCTTGTTAAAACAAAAACAAGCTGTATATATTTTTGGCAATCATGATAGGGAACGTTTTTCTACAAAAGATATTGGTCTTTTTTCTACTCTTCAAACTAACAAATATTTACTACATTTAAAAAATAAAACATATATTTTTGAACATGGAAATAGGTTAGTACCACTAGAAGATGGAGATCAAGCTATATCTGGTAAACCAAATGTAATTACTCAAATTGCCGAACAGATAGAGAGGTATATTATAAAAACTGGGGGAGCATTATATCAAAAAGGACTTCTCCATTATAATAAACAAATTAAAGATAAAATCAGAACTGAATTAAAAGAAAACGAATATTTTGTATGTGGACATACTCATTGTGCTGAAATAGATCATAAAAATAAATTTATAAACACCGGTATTATTAAACATGGACTTGCACAATACATGTTTATCAATAATGGTATTCTGTACCCTAAACAAGAAAAATATTTATAACAATCCTTTTTCAACAAGTGCTACTTTTAATGGACATACTTCATGATCATGTTTTCTAGCAGGGCAATACTTTCTTCCGTAATCAATCATCCTGAGGGTAAATTCTGGCCACTCTTTTCTAGGTAAAACTTCCATAAGATCTTTTTCAATTTTATCTGGATTATCATTTGTGGTTAAGCCGAATAAATTCGATAAACGACGTACATGAGTATCCACAGCAATTCCTTCTATTACACCAAATTCATTCCCCAGAACAACATTTGCAGTTTTTCTTGCTACTCCAGGTAGTTGTAACATTTCTTCCATAGTTTGTGGAAGTTTGTCTTTGTATGTTTCATGAATAATTTTTGCTGTTGCTAACACATTTTTAGTTTTATTATTATGAAAAATTATCGTTTTAATATAAGTATTAAATTCTTCAGGATCTGCATCCACATAATCTTTTACTGTTTTATATTTTTTAAATAAGGTTTGTGTTGCTTTATTAACTGCAACATCGGTGCATTGCGCAGATAACATAACTGAAACTAAAAATTCCCATGGATTGGAGTATTCCAGAGCCGATTTTGTAGTTGGAAACAGTTTCTTTAGAGTTGTAACAATAATTTCTGCACGTTTTTTTCTTGTTTCTATATCCATTTTCATATGTGTATATAATAATAAATAAAAAGATAAAATGATATCAAACGAGACATGTTATCAAAAAACTATTTTATAGAATACTTCCCCATTTTTTCATTTATAAAACCTTCACTCTGTAATTCCCGCAAAACAGTATACACTTTCTCCTCTTCAAAACCTAATGATGTTAAAAGCACTTCTCTATTCATACCACCATGTATAAGTTGTTTTAAAATGGCACCTCTTATTTGTCTGCTAGAACCTTCAAACTTACTTTGCTTTGCATAATGTTTGCTTTTTCGATTAGGATTTTGAACTGTTTTACCTAAATATGTTCCATAATCCATGACTGCATAATACCATTCACGAGGATTTTTTTTGTCCAAAGCTTTTTCTAATATAGGTAAAATAGCTGAATCAGGAATATCTGTTTTATCTTCAAAAAAATGATGAATAAATACTCGCCGGACATTTGTTTCTATAAATAACTCTGGTTGATTATAAATATATGTAACAATTGATCGAGCTGTTGCTGGGCCAATGCCTGGCATTGCATCTAATATTTCTGTATCCTTAGGGACAATTCCTTTATATTTTTCAGTAATAATAGTTGCAATTTCACGTAAATACTTAGCTCTTCTGTTATACCCCATCCCCTGCCATACACGAAGTAAATCTGTTAAAGAAGAGTTCGCAAGAGATTGAAAAGTAGGAAATGTAGCTACAAATTCTGGAAATTTTATTTGTACTCGAGGAACTTGTGTTTGTTGTAACATAAGTTCTGTTAAAACTACATGATAAGGTACAATCATTTCTCTCCATGAAAGAACTCTTTTATTTTTTGAATAAAATTCTTTTAACGTAGTATTAAACATTTCTACATTCATTTTGCTCCGTATGTCTTTTTAAATTCTTCAATAACTAACTTTATTGGCTTATTATATACTTCATAAAAAAGAATTTTATAATTATTTGGTGAATTTATATATTGATTCATATAATTTGTAAATCGTGTATCACCATATTCAGTAATTAAGAATGCAATAAAATATTTATAAATTGACATTTTAAATTTATAATCTTTATCTTCTAAATTTGAAAATAATTTAGAAGATTTATCATCATGAATTAACGTGGCATTTCGCATCATTGTCCTAAATTCATTTTCGTTCATATAATTTGGTCCACCAAAATACATTGCTGTTCCTTCATTCATCCATTCATGTGAATCAAATACAAAATTATTAAGTAATGCACTATTTTGTGCTATTAAATTATGAATTAATTCATGCTTAATAAATTCTTCTTCACTGTAATTGTTTTTCCGTATTGGTTCAGGATTTATAAAAATAGCATTACCTACATATAAAGAAATGCCACCAACATTGCCATTAATCCATGGCGGAATCCAACGTTTAAATTCATCTGTAGATGTTGCAACATAGATTTGCACCTTTTGATTATATTTAAGCTGATAAAGCATTTCCGCCTCAATCATATGTTCATTCACATAATCGTATATCGGATTTAATTCATAAATATTACTTGTGTAAATTGTTGCGTTTGGTAATTTTTTTGAGCGTAGACCAAGTTTAATTGGATTTAAAAAAAGTAGAGATCCAAATAATAATGAATACACAAGACCAATTATTAAAACAAATATAAGACTCCAGAATAGTAATCGTTGCATAACCATTATTGTACTTGGAATGAGCTACCTTTGACAAGAGAAGTTGTAAAAGTTATAGTAAATAGTATGATGCGAAAGAAAAAACTAAAAAAGCCACATGTTCATAACTATTTTCACCTTACGTACTTACTCTATTTACCTCTTATTTTTTTATTAGCAATGTATATTTGGTCGTTATCAATAAAAACTGCTCGCGAACAAATAAGAAATTTAGCTTTTCGTGAACGTATCCAGAATGAACATCCTGCACGACAAGGAAATATTACATACAGAGTGCAGCCAGAAGATACATTAGTATCTATTGCGGAAGAATTTAAAGTTTCTCCTGATACAATTCGTTGGGCAAATAATCTTACATCTGATGACTTAATTGTTGACTCGATAATTGTAATTCCACCAATTACAGGTGTAACACATGTTGTTAAATATGGTGATACGATTGG
>CAZSUZ010000024.1:15385-19424 GCA_964610165.1 uncultured Gammaproteobacteria bacterium | reverse complement strand
GCTCCCCGACGTGGACTCGAACCACGAACCTTGATGTTACATGATATCTTTATGTTTCCATAAAGCATGGACTATATCTTCACCATATCGAATAGATTTAGGTGTTGGGCGCTTAAAGGTGTACTCACCTAGTCTCTGCACCTGCCCTCTTATAAAGAGGGATTGGCTCAGTATTACCATTTTAAAGGTTTCACTGAATTCACCCAATTTTTCTCTTCAACATTTCTACTGAAGGCTGCAGTATTCCAGCATGAATTTCTCTATGACAATTTGCACAAACAAGAATACATTTTTGTAACTCGGCTTTTGTCTTCTCCCAAGATCGTGTTATACCATCTTTTGAGAGTCCAAATTTTTTATTTTTTTCATCAAGATGATGAAAATCTAATGCTGAATGACATCTTTTGTAATTACAAAAAAAACATTGACCACCCAATAGGGAAATCACCATTTCTTTTATTTTTTTCCTTCTTAATGATACTGCCTTTATTAAATATTCACGCCTACTAGCATATGATCTTTTATCTGACATACATAAAAGCATAACAAAAGAACATATATTCTTCTACAGCATCCTGCTCTACCATTGAGCTATCGGGGATAATTAATTTAAAAGTGCTTTATCCATATTAAAATAAGATTCGCTTGGATAACAAATGATATTATATCATCCTACATTTCATTTTAAAAAGGCAAAGTGAGTGGCATATCATTCCCACCTTCACTACTATCTCTAAATTTCTTCCAATCTACTTTAATTGATATTTTGCCAATTTCATTCATGTAAAAAATTTCTTTATTTTCTACACCATAATCAAACAATTTTTTGGTCACCATGACATCATCCATACAATACTTTTTTAATTCATCCCATTTACCTTCTTTATAGTAATCTATAGCCATAAGTCCATGACCAGTTTTCTTTTCATTTAAAGTTGCAAAGGCTACATCATTTAATCCAATTCTACGACCTATTTTTTCTTTAATATCATCCAATATATCAAACAAAGGAAACACTTCTATATTTCCAGGGTAATATGCTTGCAGAACGGGTAGATCAAATGATCGAATATTATAACCTACAATATACGAAGCATTTTCTAAAATTGGATATAGTTTATTTAATTCTTTTTCTGTAAAAACGTGTCCTACTTTGTCTGCATAATTGTAAACAGCAACTACAGAAATACCTAACTTTTTATGATCATCAAATTCTCTGAAGGTATGTTTTGTTTCTAAATCAAGAACAACAGGAAATTTTTGCATACTTAATTTACTTGTGAAAGAGTATCTTTATAAATTTCAATTTCAAAAAATATTTTATTTTCTTTTGGTGTTTTTTTCGTTTTATAAGCATGATTTAATTTTTGTTGTAAAGAAACACGCATATCATCAACCAGTTTAAAAAACACATCTCTTTCTTCATCATCAACTTGTGGAAATTCTTCTTTAAAAAATTCATCAAGTTTTCCTAAACTCCATAATGCATTGATAAAATCATTATTTGTAAAATCTAATTTTGAAATATTTCCATAGACAGGTCTTACTTTAAAATTCATCATACGAACTTCACTAATCATCTCTTCTTTTGATGGTTTATTTGTTAGTGTTCGCTGTTGGAATAACTTAATGCGTTCGTATAAATCTGTTTTGTTTCCGTTATTCATAGAGTATAATTATCAAATGATAAAGCAAAAATTACAAGAAGATCAAATTGTGGCTATGAAAGCCAAGGATGTAGAAAAACTACAAACCCTTCGATATATTTTAGCACAGATAAAAAATATTGAAATTGATAAAAAAGTAGAACTTACAGATCAAGAGGTTGTAGACGTTTTACGAAAAGAAGTTAAAAAGCTTCAAGATTCTATTGATTCATTTAAAACAGCAAATCGTGAAGATTTAGCTCAAGAATATCAAGGTCAAAAAGATATTATTGCTACATATCTTCCACAAGAAATTTCAGACGATGAATTAAAGACAGAAATTCAAAAAATTATTGAGGCAAATAAAGAACTGTATCAACAAAATCCTAGTGCTTTGATTGGTGTCTGTGTAAAAGAGCTAAAAGCTAAAGCAGATGCCTCTCGGATCTCTGCAACTGTAAGATCTCTTCAATAACCTCTTTAAATTTGCTATAGTGTATATATGGAGAAAATCAAGCGTATTACTCTGTTGTTTATTGGCTTATTTTTTATAAGTGCTCTATCTAAAAGTATTTTTGAGTACAGGAAAAACGTATCTTTTCATAATCAGTATAAACAAGAGTATGAGAAAGAGAAAAAAAGGAATATTGAACTCCAAACACAACTAGTTAAAACTGAAGACTCATATGAATTTGAAAAAGCAGTAAGAAATAAACTTAATCTTCATAAAGAAAATGAAGTAATTGTGGTTATCCCAAATCCAACGCCAACTGTTTTTGTACCAAGTGCAACACCCATACCTAATTATATTAAATGGATTGATATATTCATTAAAAATTGACATAGTCACACTTATTCCGTATAATGAGTCATCTATCCGGGGTAGTGTACGGCTGCACAGGAGGCTCATAATCTCCTAGGCTTGGTTCAACTCCAAGCCCCGGAACAAGAGTTGGATTACATTATTAGTCTAATACGAATATTCATGAAGGATTTCCTTCTATCTATAATAATTCCAGTATTTAACGAAGAAAATAATATTGATACTCTTCTTCAAAGACTTCTTCCTATTGTAAAAGACTATTCTTACGAAATTATTTTTATTAATGATGGTTCTTTAGATAAAACTGCTGACGTAATTAAAGTACATGCAAAAGAAAATAAAAACATCAAACTTGTTAGTTTTAACAGAAATTTTGGCCATCAAATGGCACTTATAGCTGGTTACCAAATTTGTAAAGGGGATTGTGTTATAACAATGGATGCAGATATGCAAGACCCTCCAGAAATTATTCCAGAAATGGTACATCTTTGGCGCTCTGGAACAAAGATTGTATATGCTAAACGAAAAAAGCGCGCAGTTGATAGTTATTTTAAAAGAAAAACAGCAGAATGGTTTTATCAATTTATTAATTTACTTGCAGATAGTAGAATCCCAGAAAATGTAGGCGATTTTAGATTACTAGATAGAAAAGTTATTGATTTTTTGAAATCATTACCAGAACATTCACCTTTCTTACGAGGCTTAGTTGCATGGAGTGGTTATTCTGAAGGATTTGTATATTTTGATCGTGAAAAAAGACATGCAGGCAAAACACATTATTCTATACCTAAAATGATTAATTTTGCATTAGATGGTATTACTTCTTTTTCCGCAAAACCACTTAGGACAGCAAGTTATTTAGGTTTTGCAACAGCAACAATTGGTTTTCTAGGAATGCTCTATGGCATTATCGGAAAATTATTTTTACCTATTCCTTTTGTTACAGGATGGACTGGACTCTTTGTAGGTATTATGTTTTTTGGTGGAGTCCAACTGATGACAATTGGCATTATTGGGGAATATATTGGTAAGATATATATTGAAGTACTCAACCGACCTCACTATATTATCAAAGAAAAAATTAATGTATGAAATTTGTGAAAGTATTTATTATTCCTGCTGTTTTAGCCATTGTTGTTTACCTACTATATGTATCTATTGCCAATAGTAATAAACCACATTCTCCATTACCTGATGAAGGTATAAAAGTTATTCAAGTAACACCTTCTAATTAAAGATTATAATCTCCTATTTGAAGTCTAAAGATGTCTCCTTTTCCACCTAAGAATAACATATCAATAATAGTTAAAATTAGGTAAGCACTTACGTAAACAATAAGTCCTATAATTGACCATTTGAATGTTCCTTTGGCTTCTTCTATTTTATCCGGGCTTCCAAGTGAAGTTAAGTATTTAAAACTTCCAATTACAAACATAATAAATAAGACAAGTAATATAAAAGCATTTGTCATGAATAAAAAGTTACCAACAACTACCTCTAAACAATTTAATGTAGGAATACCATTAACCATACAACCACTATCCTCCCAATCTTGAATCTGTGCAGAAAC
>CAZSUZ010000024.1:11674-15285 GCA_964610165.1 uncultured Gammaproteobacteria bacterium | reverse complement strand
GAATACCATTAACCATACAACCACTATCCTCCCAATCTTGAATCTGTGCAGAAACTGTGGTTGGTATAAATAAATATAATAAGGAAATAGAAAACAATTGAATTTTTTTTAAAATACTCATATATATATTCTGAGTTTATAGCAATTTAAGAAGTTATGCAAGAAGACTACTGAATTGGAACCAATCAGATCTGCATTAATATTATCTACAAACTTTAAATGTAGGGTCACAATTGCCACTTGCACATTCAGAATTATTCTGACATGCACCATTTACTTGTATACCAGATGGAGCTTCCAATAATGTTGGAATAGTTAGTTCACATGAAATACCTAAACAAATTTTTTGATCAAAGATAACCTGTTCTAACGTCCAGATAATGGAAAGTACACCTACAATAATAAGCATACCAACAACTGCTGCTTGTATTTTTCCTTGTGCTGCACTTACTGCATCACTATCGCCTCCACTCGTTACCCATGCAAATGCTCCAAGTAGCATGTAAAAGAGTGCTGCTAATCCTGCAATAACAAAGAATGCTCGTATAGTAAATGTGAGAATCTCTCCAAGTGATGGAATCTTAAATCCTAAATCAGATTCTGAAACAATTAAGTCTGCATCTGGTGATGGTGATTGTGCAAAAGTCCCATTTGCCAGGAATCCGAACAAAGAAAATAATAAAATAAAACTTGAAATATATATAATTATTTTCTTTTTTGACATATTTTTTAATATTTATAACATTAGGACTATTAATTACGTACCTGGTTCTTCTAGTAATGTAGGAATAGTTAGCTGACATGAAATACCTAAACAAATTCTTCCGTCAAATATAACTTGTTCAAGTGTCCAGATAATTGCAAGTACACCTACAATAATAAGCATACCAACAACTGCTGCTTGTATTTTTCCTTGTGCTGCACTTACTGCATCACTATCGCCTCCACTCGTTACCCATGCAAATGCTCCAAGTAGCATGTAAAAGAGTGCTGCTAATCCTGCAATAACAAAGAATGCTCGTATAGTAAATGTGAGAATCTCTCCTAGTGATGGAATCTTAAATCCTAAATCAGATTCTGATACTATCAGATCTGCATTCGGAGTTGGTGTATTAGTCTGAGCTAAAGTACCACTAGCTAATAAACCGAAAAATGAAAATAATAAAACAAAACTTGATATATAAATAAGGATTTTCTTTTTAGACATATTATTCAATAAAATTAATAGATTACATCTATTCTAATCTTTTTTTTTTACTATTGTCAATAGCTTTTTAGATACTATGTATTGAGTTTTACCCTATACTGTAAGGCTTCTCCAATATGACCCGCATTGATGTTGTCTGAATAATCTAAATCTGCAATTGTTTGAGCTACTTTTATTATTTTAAAATACGATCTTGCCGATAAAGATAGTTTATCAACCGCTTGCTTTAATAATAATTGGGCATCTTTTTCTAATTTACAAAAAATATGAATATCTGAGGATTTCATTTCACTATTAAACTGTATCTTTGTAGATATAAAACGTTCTTGTTGTCTTTTTCTAGCTTTCAATACTCTATTTCTAATTATTTCACTATTTTCCACAAGCTGATGATTCGATAATTTGTCAACTTCAACCGGTGGTACTTCTATGTGTATATCTATCCTATCTAAAATTGGCCCAGAAATTCTTTTTTTGTATTTTGTAATAGTTCCGGGGGCACAGGTACAATTTTTTTTGGGATGATTTAAAAAACCACATGGGCAAGGATTAGAGGCTGCAAGTAATAAAAATCGCGCTGGATATGTAACGCTACCAGCTGCACGAGATACTGTGACAACACCATCTTCCAACGGTTGACGCATAGATTCCAAAACTGTTCTTGGAAATTCCGGAAACTCATCTAGGAATAAAATACCACGATGTGCCAATGATATTTCTCCTGGTGAAGGTTGTGTGCCACCACCAATTAAGCCAACTCGAGAAGTTGTATGATGTGGTGATCTAAATTGACGAATGCCAGAAAAAATATCCTTCGATAACATACCTACAACTGAATAAATTTTAGCTACCTCTAATATTTCTTCCTTACTCATTCGTGGCAAAATTGAAGGAAATGACCGACTCAGCAGCGTTTTTCCAGCACCTGGCGGACCATTTAATGAAATGTTATGAAAGCCTGCTGCAGCAATTTCTAATGCTCGTTTTGCTAACTCTTGACCTTTAATTGCATCAAAATCATACTCAAAAGATACTATTTCATTGTGTTCAATATCATTTTTGATAAATCTCTTTATTACCTTTTTCTTTAAAATGTGTTGAATTAATTCAGATAAACTTTTTACAGGGTATATTTCTATATCTTCTAATATAATTGCTTCTTCTTTATTGTCATCTGGCAGACATATTTTTTTAATATTTCTCTCTTTTGCAAGTAACAGCAGTGGAATAATACCTGATACTTTTCTCACATTTCCTTCAAGTGATAACTCACCAATAAACATTGTGTCTTCTAATTGATGACTATCAATTACACCAAGTGATGCTAAAATACCCAATGCGATTGGCACATCAAAACTTGAGCCAGACTTAGGAATGTCTGCAGGAGCCATATTTACTGTTATACGTGAATCTGGCATTTCATAACCAGCATTTGTAATAGCAGTACGAACACGTTCTTTCGCTTCATCAATAGCTTTATTAGGTAAGCCAACAATAGTAAATGTAGGAAATCCACGACCTGAAACATCTACTTCTATGTCTACTAGAATTCCTTGTAGACCAACAATTGCACCAGAAATAATTTTTGACAGCATACTATTATGTTACACAAAAACATAACATTATGCATTAGATTTATATCTGTTCTTGGGTTCTTTTTCGATAAAGGTATATACCAATCAGCGTTCCTGCTGCAGCAATAAGTAGTAATAAAATGGAGCCAATTAGTAGAAAATTGTTACGTTCAGTTAGTTGAGTTTGTTGTGATGAATTATTAGTTGAAACTACTGGTGTCGTACTAAATTCATTTGATACAGATGAAATTTTTGCTTGAGGAATATAACTTGGCGTGACTGTTCTTCGTGGATCAGTAGATTGAGTTGTTAAAAGATATGGGTTAATTTTTTCTGCTTCAATAAATGCCTTATTTTGTTCTAATAATTGAGAAGTTGTAATTTTAAAATACTTTCCAGGTGTATTTACAAGTTGATATTCAATCGAATATTCTGTATTTGGAAGAAATTCTGAGGTTATTTTGTAATAACCATTTTGATTAGCAGTTGTCTGATATACGGCAACCTCACTCAGAGGTACTTTAATCAAAACTTTTGCACTTGGCATTATGTTCCCTTCAGTATCATAAGCATAGCCTTCAATATAAGAGACTATGGGTTGAATTGTTGCAGTATCTGTTTGTTCTTGTGCGTTAACTACACCTGGTGTAAATAAAGAAAATAATTGCTGAACTATTTTTATAATATTAAAATTATTACTAATAGTTACTGTTGTAAGATCCACTTTACGAAAAGATCGCTTGTAGTACTCGCCAGTTGCAAGTTTTGTTTGATCTAGAGTAAAAGTAAAGTTACCTAATTGATCTGCTCCTCCATTAGTTCTTCCGAAT
>CAZSUZ010000024.1:0-11574 GCA_964610165.1 uncultured Gammaproteobacteria bacterium | reverse complement strand
ACTTCAAAATTAAGTTTTGCCTGTTGTTGCCCACCAAAACCGGCAGTTACTCCGGGAGTTGTTGTTACAACAATAGGTGTTGGGGTACTTGCTATTGGAGTGTAATACCATGCTAAATATTTTCTTGTTAAGTTACCAGGAGTATGTGCCTCCCATTCAATTGCCTTAACAGTAGGTTTTCCATCTGCTCCAACTTTTATAGGAACTCCAATAGATTTCTGGAAAACACCATTTATGAGATAAAAAATTCCATGTGTTGTAATTGCCGGAGATCTATCTAATGAATAGTTTAGCTTTTCTTTTAAAATCGAAAAATGATCACATGTAGAACTTGTTGCATTTTCAGTACCACAAAATAACTTTTTATCTTGTTTTGAATCTCCCGTTGTACAGATCGGATCATTTTTCCCATCACCATCTAAATCGACATCTGCACTAAGACATTCTGTGACAAGTATTTCTGAGTTTACAGGTAAATTTTCTAGATCGCTAAGGTCAACTTGTGATCTATGTCCCCAATGAGCACTGGTATGTGCTTTATCATCGTCCGTTGGTTCACATCTTTTATTTTTATCATTTGGACCACCGTCACTACAATGAACAAAATCTAAACATTGATATCCAACGGATTCCTGTCTGATTTCTTGTGCTGAAATATTGGGCGCAATTATCAACACTAAAAAAATAAAAACATTCAAAAGGTTTTTTTTAGACATATTATAATTGTTGCTCTTGCATTCTCTTTTTATAGAGGTAGACACCTATTAACGTTCCAGCTGTTGCAACAAGTAATAGTAATACTGCACCAATAAGGAACATATTATTATTGGTTGCTTCTTCCACAGGTGTTAATGGTGCAGAAGTTATTGCTGGTGTTACAGGAAATTCATTCGGAATTGCTGATATTTTAGCTTGTGGCACATAACTAGGTGTTACTGTTCTTCTTGGATCAGTGGTTCTAGTTACTAAACTATATGTATTAATTTTTTCAGCAGTAATAAATTCTTTATTTTGTTGGGTAAATTGTGATGTTGTTATTGTTGCCATCTTCTTAGGATCTTCTGCTGAAGTATATCTAATAACATATTTATCATTAGGAATATTTTCTGAAGTAATCTTGTAATATCCATTTTGATCAGCAGTAGTGAAGTAAGACGGCTTACTCATTAAATCTACATATAAGCCGACTGTTGCATTTGGCATAAGATTCCCCTCATTATCGTAAGCAAATCCTTCTATGTAAGACACTATTGGTTGAATTGCTTGATCTGTAAGTGTGTTTCCAGTTTCTTGAGCTTGAACTTCACCAAATACTGTTTTATGCATCCAACTAATAATTTTGTCGAAGATATCTTGCTTTGCAATTACCGCAGTTGCTAAATTGACTTTTTCAAAAGTTGGTTCATATTTTTGGCCTGGTTGTAATAACGTTTGATCAAGTTGAATTCTAAAATTTCCGAATTCATCTGGTCCACCATTTTGTGAAGTAAATACTTGTGGGTTATTACAGACTTTAGGGTTTTCAGAGCAGGTCTGTACAGTTAATTTTGCAAAAGGATGTGAGATTTGACCTTCATAAATAAGATATTTACCATCGTTTGATTGTGACTGATTTCTGGTTAGTATCTTCATTTCATAATTCTGACCTTTGCCATCAATTGGCATCATAGGAATATCATAACGAAGTAATGTTGTTCCTTGATAAAAGGCATCAGAATCTTCAAAAAAGTAGGAAGTTCTACTAGTTGCTACATCAAAATATATTTTTGATGCATTTGTCGGAATTTTTGCGACATCTGCTTTTTTCATCATGGTATAACCACCTTTTGATGCTTCTAGACGATAATACTCCTCTGGTACTAAAAGAAAATTAAAGTAACCCAATATTGCTGTTGTATAAGGGTTAGATATATTAATATTTGTTTGACCTGCTAAATCTGCACTAAAATCTGAAGCCATTAGTCTATTACCACCTTCTTTTAACTGTTTTACTAATATAGAAGTTTGTGGTATTGGCTCCAAACTGACAGCATCAAAAGTTCTTCCTTCTGGATCGTAAGTTTCACCACGACAAGATTGTGAACGTTGTTCAAAAGTTAGAATATCTTGTTGTTGTCCTCCAATTCCAGATTCGCCTCTTTCTGGATTAGTACCTGTCGTAAACAGTACAAATCTTCTCATTAATTCATCTGGTGTTGAACTTTGCACTTCAACAACTGAAGGGATAATATCACCTAATCCATTTGTTCTTAACGCTTGTGGAGGGGATTTTTTAACAAATTGCCCATTTTCTTGCCAAAAATATCCGTATTGATCATGTGGGCGATTATTATAATCATGCGTTATTGAATACTGAACAGTTTGTTGCAAAAAACTATATCTTTTACATTCAGGATTTGTTTCTCTATCTGCTTCTGAACAAAATAACATTTTATCTATATCATCATTACCTGTTGTGCAAACTGGACCTGTTTTCCCTGGAACACCATCGACACATTCTGCAATATATGCGACTGAGTTAGGAGCTCCTTTTGTGCTTGTTGTTGTCAATCTAGTACGATGAACATTGGGTACAGAACAATTATTATTTTCTTTACACCACTCAGCATCTAGACATATAAATGCTGGTCCTTGTCCGGAAAGCCCAGAAGGGTTAACATCATCTTGTGCAAAGACTACAGATGATATAAAAAATAAAGATGATAACAATACTAAGATTGTTGCTTTAAGGTATTTCATATAGAATAATAGTGACAAAATTTAACTCTATTGTCAAGGTAATAAATTTATACTAGTATGAAGAATACTATCTTAATTATTACATTAGATGAAACATAAACTATTATTCATTGCTGTGACCTTATTCTTGCTGATATCTCCTTTTATCTCTACAGTTAAGGCACAAACTGATACATTTTCTGATATCTATGAAATTAAAATAAGTCCAATTCCTTGTAATAAAAGAGATCCATCATTAAGTTGTCCTGTTGAATTAAATAATCCTACAGATGGATCGACAAGTATTTATGAAACACTCGGTGAAACTTGTGCAACTTCTTATGAAGAATTTCTAAAAGACCCTGTATCCAGTCATTATTGGGTAGAAGATCCAAAGATTACAGAACAAGGGAAAGCAGATGAACGAGCTCGACAATTTTTGTATTGGGTTTTAAGTACAGATGCTGTTGATCAAGCACCTGTTTTGGGTACAATTTGGAGCACGACTGCAATGATAGCTTTTTTTGGTGTTGTGATTGTAGCTGCAATTTTTGGAATTGGTTATATAGTAAGCCGTAGAACAAACTATAACTTTAACATTCAAATCTGGCCAACAGTAATTAAACTTGGCATGATGCTTCTTTATATAGCTTTTTCATCTGCGATAGTATTTTTACTAATTCAACTTTCAGAAGTCATGATGAGTTTCTTTATTGATACTTTAGGAGGAAGTAAATTATTTAATATTTACTTTTCTACAAATCCAGATACAACAGGCTCTTCAATTGGTCAAACTGAGCGAAGTTATATGGATTTTATTGGTTGTCGTGATTTAAACATTAGAGTTCAAGAGGGAATTAACGCAGAAATATTTTTACTTAAGTTAACAAATGTAACTTACTATGTAATGGGCGTCATGCTTATTCTAAGAAAAATTCTTCTTTGGTTCCTTTTATTTGTATCACCATTCTTAGCATTACTTATGCCTTTTGTTCTCATTCGAAATATTGGCTGGATTTGGATTGGAGTTTTCTTTCAATGGTTATTTTATGGACCTCTGCTAGCACTCTTTTTATACGCCAATAGTACAATCTGGGAAAATGGTATTCCATTCGGTTTTGATTTTTCAAGAACTGGCAGTCCAAATGGATATGTATATCCAACCGGTATTATTATTACGTATGGTGGCCCTGCGCAAAAACTTGCTAACTCTGGTGGCCAACCAATTGGAGCATTAAATAATGGGAATTATATTGATACTTTTGCTGAGTATGTAATTACTCTTATTATGTTATGGGCAGTTACATTCTTTCCATGGTGGTTATTACGAATATTCAGAGATTATTGTTGTGAAGGTATTTATGCAATGAAGAATATTCTTATGGCCATGTATGATCAAATGAGGGGACCGTCAAAAGGACCATCACCGTCAACACCTCCAAACTTACCGTCACTTAAATTGGATACAGATATTCCAGTAAATACGAATGTTAATGTATCTCTTGGGTCTATGGAACAGATTAAGAAAACTCTCACAAGAGATTTAACTAAGAATCTTAATCTTCAAGCTACAAAGATGATTGATATTGCGCGCATGGAAACAAATCAGCAGACAAAACAAATAGTTAACCAAAATCTTACATATCTTTCTCAACCTGCTAAATTACAAAAACCTGCAGAACGTCAACAATTTATGAATTTACGTTCAGAATTATTTGCTCGAGCTATTAAGAGTGATGCTGCAGCTCAACATATTCTTGGTTCAATATCCACATCTGAATCTGAAAAAATACGAGTACGACAAGAAATTATTAAATCTCTTCCACAAACAGTAACTGTATCTGTAGAACAAATAACAGGTACAGAAACTAAAGTTTCTAAAGAACGAATTAAGACAATAACAAATAACTACACCAAAAATATTGTTAATAATAATGAAACTATCGAGAATATTGCAAAAACAACGAATGTTTCTAAAGATACAGTTAAGAATATTCTTAATACCTATTCTAGTTACACTTCTATGCCTGCCAAACAGGTAATGACCGCAATTGCCAAAGAAAATAATACAACCACAACTATAGTTAAGAACATTCTCACACAAAGTGGTGCAATGGGTAAATATGCAGGAGTTGTCGAACGAACATCTGTAACTCAGCAGTTACCAAAAGAACAGGTTACAAAGATTATTTCTTCAATAAGTTCTTTTACCACTACTACTATTCCTACTGTTATTGAAAAGATTACCCAAAAAGCAACTGTCCCTGCTGAGACAGTAAAACAATTTATAACTAATACATATAATAATTTACTTACTGATCAATCCAAACTTCAGCAAGTATCACAACAGACAAATATTTCTGCACCACAAGTTCAATCAATTGTACGATCTTATGTAACAAATATTGATAAGCCTCAAAATACTGTTATAGAAAACATCTCAAAAGAAAATAATGTTGATGCTCAAACGGTAACTCGTGTAATGCAAGCTTCAAATCAAATATTACAATCAAATAATGTGGTTAATACAATGGCGCAGCAACAAAATATTGCTACAGATCAAGCAACAGAAATTATAAACACAATTGCAGAAGCACCAACAGTTCAAACAACAGCAGAAGAGAAACAACCAATTGTAAAAGTTATTGCGTACAAGAGTAATGTATCTGAAGATAAATCCAAGAATATTATTCAAAATATAATGACTGAAGCTTCCAAAGATACAACGATGATATCAAATGTTCAACAACAGACAGGACTTCAACCTCAACAAATTCAGAATGTTATCCAAACATTTTCACAGAATGTAAATCAACCAGCAGAAACAATTATTCAACAAATTCATGAAACAGCAGGCATTCCAAAAGATAAAGTTCAATCTGTATTACAAACAACCGCAAACACTGTTCTTGCAGCTAATAATGTAGTTGATGAAGTAGCAAAACAAGAAGGTGTCAGTGCACAAGATGTAGCAAATACGATTGAAACCGAAATGAATGTTACAACTGCACCAGATGAACATATTGAAAAAACAATTACGATTCCTCAATCTGTTTCAATTGAAGATTATGAGCAAGTTAAAGATATGTGGACTAAACATTATGAAGAGGGTGAAATTCCTGTCTCTGAAACAATTCAAACACGTCAAGATTGGATTAGCCAAGAAATTGTATATATTACAAATACTCTTAACAAAATCCTTTCGTCTGATGAAACATTACGCCAAGAAGGACTTGATGAACTTGGTTTCTTATTACCAATTTTCCTTATTAATAATCTAAAAGGTGAAGAATTAATTGTGTACTTAAAAGCTAAGCTTGAAGCTGCAAAACTTGTTCAAAAGATACTTAAGAAAGAAGATGACATTAAGAAAAATTTGAAAAAAGAAGAAGATGAAGAAGTCTTTGTAGATATCAAGAAAGAGCAAGAAGAAGCTCAACCATTACATATGGATCTTGATACTGACCAGGATAAAGCACCACAAAGTATAGAAGATCGTGTGCAAGCTGTTCAAGAAAAATTAGAAGACATTCATAACGAAACTGAAGCTCCACTTTCTATGGATGAAATCAAGAATAAGCTTCAGCAACAAAGCGAAAAAGATGATGAAATGATACAATAAGACATGAATTATTTTGACCAGAAACAATTTATAGCTCAGGTAGATAGACAAGATACTATAATTGGTAAAGTTGAAAAATGGCAAGCACATAAAGATGCTATTCTCCATCGAGCATTTACTGTCGCGATTTATTTTGAAGATCAGATTTTATTACAACATCGGAAACATCCTGTATTTGATTCCGTATTTGATGCAACAATATCTTCACATCAAATTTATAAGGAAGACATATTACAATCTGATGAAGAAGCAATTATAAATACTCTTGAGCGTGAATGGTATATTACAGAAGCTGAACTTATTCAAAAACCAACTCATAAAGGCACTGTGTATTATCAATCAAAAGATCCATTAAGTGAATATACTGAACATGAAATGTGCCGTATATATACTTGTTCTATACATAAATTAGTACTTCCCAACTTTGAATTTGCATACGGGTTTTCTTTGCAAGATCCAAAAAAAATGCGACAAAAAAATTATCCTCTATTTAATCTACTTGCTCCTTGGGTACAAAAAACGTTAGAAGAAGGATTATTATAATAAGTTAAATTCTCCTTTACTTTTATCGAGAGCTTCATCATAAAGTTTTATCAGTTCAAAAATAGAATCATGGATTTCTGGAAAAATAAAATTATCAACTTGTTTAATTGGAAGTATTTTAGAACTGGTACTCGTTAAAAACATGCCATCATATTCTTGAATATCTTTTATTTTGATAGATTTGTATTTAAGTGAAAAATTATTTTTCGATGCTACTTTTTCCAGACTCATCATCGTAACTCCTTCAAGTATATTTTCTTTAGGAGCACTATAAATATTCTTATCTTTTATTAAATACATATTTGTACGCGTTCCCTCCAATATATTGTTGTTACGATCATATAAAAGTGCATCATAACAATGCTCTTCTTGAGCTTTTTTGTATATAAAATAACTTGCTACCATATTTAAGGATTTTGCTTGGGGCATCCATCTTTCATACTGATATGACATTAGCTTTACTCCTTTTTTATACCACTTTCTATCAGGATATAATGGTTTTGATGCAAGTATAAAGTTCATAGCTTCTTCAGGTTTTCCGCTACCATACAATAATAGTTTTATATTTGATGACTCTTCACCTAATTCTTTTACATACTGAAGAATATTTTTTTTAATTTGTTCTTTTTTAAAATGATGTTGAAGGGATAACAAAGTAGCAGAATGAAAAAGTCGTTCAATATGTTGATCAATAAAATAAACAACTGAATTTCTTACTTTTATTGTTTCATAAACGCCAAAACCATATTGAAATTCTATTTGAGATAAAGGAATAACTGCCTCTGAAGTAGTTTTAATTTCTCCATTTATAGAACAAATTTCTTTCATAACAATCAATTATACTTTACACGTTCATTTAATTATTTAATACGTATCTTAAAAATAAGACATACTGAAATAATAAATAGGTATAAATGTTATCTGTTGGATATGTATTTGTGGACATATTAGTTCATTTTTTTATTAACTTTTCGGAGTACTGCTCTTACAACTCCATGAATCTTTAGTTCTTGCTTTGGATAAAAAGGCGGATAATTTGGATTAGCTGCTTCTAGAAATGTTGTTTTACCAACTTTTTTAAATATTTTTAAAGTCCACTCGCGATCTATTTCTGCAAGCACAATATCATCTGCATTTACATTTTTTTTCTGTTCAATAACTACCAAATCTCCTTCAAAAATACCTGCATTAATCATAGAATCACCGCGTACTTTTAGTAAAAACGAATTATCTGGGCTTTCAATAAAATATTCATCGAGTGTTAAATAACTTTTATCTTGTTCTGCGATAATTGGATATCCTGCTTGAATCATACCAAGCACTGGGAGTCCAAAAAACATTTTAGTTGGGGCAAGTTTACGATTAATTTTTTTTATAAAACCATCATCAATAAGTTTTTCAATATATGTAGAAATCGTTTTTTTAGAAGCTACATTATATATTTTTAACATTTCGGAATAAGAAGGTAAACGTCTGTTTATTCTATAAAACTTTTTTAAAGGTGTAATTAAATCATTTTCCATACTCAATTTATTAAATATATAACTTAGAATACTCAGTATAGGAAACGATTGTTTACTAGTCAATCAGTAAAATATTACAGGCTGGATATTATTTTTAAATATAGCTTCTTAGTAACTTTTGCATTATTTTTTTATGAGATTGCAAATAACTAACAATATTGTTACTAAAAAATTATGTTTTAGAATATAATAAAAGTGTTATTATCATTTTTATATTATTATGAAAGGTTTTCTTGAATTTATTCGCGAACAAGGAGTTGTTGGTTTAGCAGTTGGATTTATTTTGGGTGGCGCTGTATCTAAAGTAGTTACATCAATAGTTAATGATCTTATTAATCCATTTTTAGGTTTAATCTTAGGTAGTACTAAAGGTTTAGAAGGAGCTTATTTTACCTTCTTTAAAGCAAGAGTGACGTATGGTCATTTTCTTGCAGTTTTACTCGATTTTATTGTTATTTCAGCTGTCGTTTACTTTTTTATAAAAGGATTTAAATTGGATAGAATTGATAGAAAGAAAGATAAATAAAATTATAGACAACCAGACCAAGCATTCTCACCTCCACGAGAAATTTTGAATGCAGCTGTTTCTATAGATTCCCGAGCTCCAAATCGCAAATCAGGATTTGTATCCATTCCCATTTGTGATCTTGTACCCTGCCATGTTCCAATTGAAAACTGGAACATACCGCCATATTCCCCATTATTTGCACCAGGATGTCCTCCTGATTCACAATATGCTATTCGTTTTAACTTATCTTTATCAACTCCATACTGACTACTAAATTGATCAAATAGAGCTTCAAAATCTGAAGCGGGTAGTGGTGTCGGAGTATTTGTAGGGGTAGGTGTTGCAGTTGGTGTAGGTGTGTTAGTGGGAGTTGGCGTTAATGTGGGTGTGGGTGTACTTGTTGGCGTTGGCGATGGGGTAATAGTAAATGTTGGTGTTGGAATGAAAGGCATAGCACGAACTATCTCTTGAGAGCGGGCATGTACGTTAGAGATTATGATCAAAAAAACAATAAATGTAGTTACTGCAATAATCCATTGTCTCTGTGACAACATACCTTATTATACCATTTCTATCTTAAGATAGTTCATATTTTTCCAACAGCTTTTGATTACCTTGAATTTGATATTGTAATAATTCTGAATAAATTCCCTTTTTCTTTGCAAGGTTTCCTGGAGCTCCAGAATCGACAATTGTTCCATTCTCAATAACTAAAATTTTATCTGCATTTTGAATAGTAGAAAATCTATGGGCAATAATAATAACCAAACGATTTTTCATAAGTTTTTCTAATGCATCTTGTACTAATTTTTCACTCTTTGCGTCTAGAGAACTTGTTGCTTCATCCAGAATTAGAATTGGTGAATCAGCTAAAATTGCACGTGCAATTTGAAGGCGTTGCTTTTGTCCTCCAGAAAGCCTTACTCCTCGCTCTCCGATTTCTGCATAAATTCCTTTTGGAAATTTACTTACAAATTCATATGCATTTGCTTTTTTTAGAGCATCTATAACATCTGCTTCAGTTGCATTTGGCTTTCCGTATGAAACATTTTCAAATACAGTTGTTGAAAATAATTCATTTTCTTGAAAAACAAGTGAAATATGTGATCGAATTTCTGCATGAGACATGTTTGCATAATCTTCACCATTCATAAGAATACGGCCTTTTGTGGCATCATAAAACTTAAGAATAAGATTAATAAGCGTTGTTTTTCCCGCTCCACTATGTCCAACAAGTGCAACTGTTTCATTTTTGGAAAGATCAAAACTAACATTTTTTAAAACTAAACCACTATCTTTGTATTCAAATGAAACATTTTGAAATGAAAGATCTGGTTGTTTAAATCGTGGTTTAATAATTTGTTTTTGAAGTTCTTCGGTGGATTCCAATTCTAAAATTTCAAAATATTCCTTAGAACCTACTTCTGCACGCTGGGTTTGTTCTAAAATAAAACTCATTGCAAAAAGTGGCCAACGAATTTGATTTAAATACTGCAGAATAAGGACCATTACACCAATAGAAAGAGCTCCAGTAAAGGTATTATAAAAGACCATAATACTAATAATAATGAGTCCAATTTCTAAACCAAAATTACGAATAAAGTTAAGGATATGATATGTTGTGGATTGCTTATCATAAATAGCAATACTCTTTTTCATATTCTTTGAAACAAATTCATATTCTTTTAATTGAGTACTATAACCTTTTACTAAACGAATATTATTTATTACTTCTTGAATACGACCTCTTGTTGCATCTTCAATTTGATTTTTTTCCATTTCGCGTTCTCCCCATTTTTTAGTAGAGTAACTACTGATATAAATGTAAAAAGGGAAAATAATAAGAACCATTAATGCAATTGGTACACTATAAAAAGCAAGTAACACAATAATAAATACACTACGAATAATTGCTGGAATTATAAAGTTTGATGCTTGCCCTAAAAAGTCTTGTAAAGAAAGAATTCCTCTATTTAATTGGTTAACAATTTTTCCAGAAATTTGAGAATCAAAATATCCTTGTGGAAGAGTAAATATTTTTTGATAAAAATGTTCTGTTAAAAATTTACCTACACGTGCGCGTACATAATCGCCTAATCGTTGATTTATGGCTTCAAAAACTATAGCAAGAATACTTGATAAGAATAGAAACCCTATAAGTACATATAAACGGTTAATATCTCCAGTTCCTTTTGTAAGTTGTAGTTCAATCTGATCAACTATAAGTTTAATTAAATAAGGAGCAACAAGTGCAAGTGCTGTACTAAAAATAATTACTACAGAAATGAGAAAGAAAAATTTATGATATGGTTTTGATAATTTAATTACTTTGAAAATATTATTCATTTTCCTATTGTAGCATAAGTGTCAAGGGAGTGCTAAAGGGAATTATCCCTCTCATCCTGTTAGTGAACAGATATAGTACTGCCCGTCCTTTGTCTAGTAAAAAAAGTTGATTATTACCTTGAAGTAATAACAAATATTATTGCCATCACAACAATTTTAATAATCTTACTAATCCACTGTGACATTTAAAGCTTATTTCTTAGTTAAATCACTCAAAAATATATAAAAGTAGATACATAATTTATGAAGTGATTTATTGGTGGAGATGCCGGGAATTGAACCCGGATCCGCAAAGGCTCTAAAATAAATGTTTT
>CAZSUZ010000023.1:13355-19508 GCA_964610165.1 uncultured Gammaproteobacteria bacterium | reverse complement strand
ATTCGTTTTATCATCTTGAATAATTATCATATACTCTCATATTGTAGCAAGAAATATTATTAGATAAAAGCATTTTTATATAGCTGTTGCAAATGCAAAAGAGTTGCATTATACTTTTACACATGTCTCAATTAATATCAATAATTCTTGCAAACTTTATTATCAGTCTTGTTTCATTCTCAGGTGTTATAACACTTGCTACACAATTTCTTAAGTCACGCCAAATTATAGGAATTTTTGTTAGTTTTGCTGCTGGAACTCTATTAGCATCCGCTTTTTTAAATATTCTTGTTGAAGCACTTGAACATGCAAACATATATAATGTACTACTTCTCACCTTAAGTGGTATGGTTTTTTCTTTTTTTCTTGAACGTTTTTTTGTTTGGCATCATCACCATCATGAAGATACACATAAAATTCAGCCATCAACTTGGCTCGTTATTATTGGCGATGGTATCCATAATTTTATTGATGGAATTGCGATTGCTGCTACTTTTGTTGCTTCTCCAGCAATTGGGTGGGCGACAACATTGGCTATTGCTGCACATGAAATTCCGCAAGAAATTGCAGATTTTTCTATTTTAAGACACTCTGGTGTTCAAACAAAAAAAGCTCTTTGGCTTAATTTTTTTTCAGCATTAACTGCAATTCTTGGCGGTATTGTAGGATATTACTTTATACATTCATTTGAAGAAATACTTCCTCTGGCTCTTGGTTTTACCGCAGGAATATTCATTTATGTTGCAAGTGCAGATTTAATTCCATCATTACATGAAGATTATCATACAAAAAATATCTTTAAACAGGTTATTCCTTTTATAATAGGAATTACTTTAATTTTAACCCTTTCACAAACTGTCTTACATGGTCATGGGGAAGAAGAATTTCATGAAGAAAAAATACAGATAGAAAACGGTATAGACTAATTAGTTATTTTTACTTCACCTAATACTGCGACACCTTTCATATCAACTTCCAATGTTTTTTTTGTTTGTCCATTTGTATTATTATCAAATGTTCCGAGTATACCAATTCCTTTAGAACGAACTGCCCATTGTTCTGGTAAACGCAATTGAATAACTCCAAATATTGCAGTTAACTCTAATTTAATATTTTTTTCTTTTGTTTTAACTTTTGTTAAATCAACTTCTCCACTACCTAAAACTGTAATTATTTCCCCACCTTGGAAATTATCACTAGTAATTGTCTGATTCATTGTTGAAAATACTAACATCCTTTTTATTTTATCTTCTTGTGCAGTTGTTTGAATTTGTTCATTTGAAACAGAATTTTTACCAATAATTATTTGTATACCAATCCAAATTAAAATAATAGGTATAATAAATCTGAATAAATTTAAATCAAGTAAAATACTGATACCAATTATTACAATAAAAGCACCCAATATAAGTCTTGTGTTCATATCCCAATGAGTATACTATGAGAATTGCTACAGTGCAATAATTGGCATATTGTAAGTTTATGTGAATATATGAATACTACTGAAATAGCTATCTTTGGAAATGGATGTTTTTGGTGTACTGAAGCCATATTTAATCGTTTACAAGGTGTGCATTCTGTAGTTTCTGGTTATGCTGGAGGTAAAACAAAAAATCCAACTTATTATGATGTTTCTGATGGTGAAACTGGGCATGCTGAGGTTTTAAAAATAGAATTTAATCCTAAAAAAATTTCCTATGAACAGCTTCTTGATGTGTTTTATCATACACATGATCCAACTTCTTTAAATAAACAAGGTGCAGATGTAGGAACTCAGTATAGGTCTATTATTCTTTTTAACTCTGATGCTCAAAAAAAAATTGCAGAGGAATTTACTAAAAAAGTTCAGAAAGATTTTGATAAGCCAATAGTTACAGAAATTGTTCCACTTGATACGTTTTACGATGCTGAATCATATCATCAGAATTATTATGAGAAAAATTCTTTTCAGCCTTACTGCCAACTTGTTATTACTCCAAAAATAGATAAATTCAAAAAAAGATATCTAGCATTGCTTAAAAAATAATTATTTTGTTGCAACTTTTCTATTTCTAAAAAATACCCACCATATCATTACACTTATATAACCTGTGTACAGCACAATTTGCAGTATATCCATTTGTTGTGTTATACCAAAAATTGCTTTTAACATATCGGCAGCAACTGTTGATTTTTGAGGTAAAAATATAAATGTTAATGTATCAAATTCGGGTATTATGCCTGCCTCTGCAAATTCATGAACACCTCTTGCTAACAGTCCACCTGCAAAAAGAATTAATAAAATACTTGTTGTTTTAAATGCATAGTATATTGGCATTCTAAACGTTGCTGTAAAAAGTAAAAATGATACTGTAAGACCGCCAATTATACCCAATACAAATCCAGTAAATATTTGTTGCGGATTTGTAGAAAAATATATTGTAGATAAAAATAATACAATCTCAATTCCTTCTCTAAATACTGCTGTAAATACTAATACAAATAATCCTTTTTTTTCTTGTTTTTCTACTGTATTTTTTAATTTCTGAAGAAGTTGTGTTTTGTATGAAGCAAAATAGGTATGTAAAAAGAACACTGCCCAGGTAATAAAAATCGCTGAAATAATCATCAATACACCCTCTATAAATTCTTCGGTTTTCCCTGTATAAATTTCCTGAACTTTTATACCAACAAAGCTTCCTATAGCAAGTAATAATACGCTTACTAAAACAGCAGCACCTGTAGCTATCCAAACAGTTTTAATACCATTATGTTGATTTAGTTTTACTAAAATTCCCAAGATTGTCGCCACTATAAGTGTTGCTTCTATTACTTCGCGAAATGTGATAAGAAATGCAGGTAGCATATGAAATGTATTTTAAATTGTTAATTAGATTATTGCAATCTTTTTTCTATTATCAAAAACAACATATCCAATCCGTTTTGTTTCTTACTAGCAACAGGTCTATAATGAGTTTATTACAATTTACTTTATTGTATGGATATATCAAATCAGGTAGTGGTTATTACTGGTGCTAGTGATGGTCTTGGAAAAGCTCTCGCATTACGTTTAGTAAAAGAAAAAGTAAGACTAGCATTACTCGCACGATCTGAAGATAAGTTAAAACAGTTACAGAATGAAATTATTTCTCAAGGAGGACAAGCTGAGTATGTTGTATGCGATATTACAAAAGTAGATAATATTCAATCTGCTGTTTCTCAAATAAAAGAAAAATTAGGAACTATAGATATCCTTATAAATAATGCAGGTATTTGGACCGCTGGTACATTAGAACAACATACTATAGAAAAAATTAAAGAATTATTTACTACAAATACCCTTGGCACTATATTTACAACTAAAGAGATTCTGCCTATTATGAAGGAACAAAAATCTGGACAAATATTAAATGTCATTTCAATTGCAGGAATTGAAGAAGTTGATTCTTATGGTCTTGTGTATGTTGCAACCAAACATGCCCTTCAAGGTTTTACAGATACTCTCAAACTAGAGCTTCAAGGCACAGGAATTAAAGTTATTGGATTTTATCCAGGTGGCATGGCAACAAATATTTTTAAAGCTGCAGGCATAACAAGTGTGGATGCGAACTTGATGATGAAAGTAGAAGATATCGCAGAAATCTTAACATTTGTTCTAAAGCAACCAAAAGATGTTGTCATTGACCATTTCGAAGTCAGAAAATTTATATAACAGTATTGTATTTTATACCATTTAGAGAGCTTTTTTTGGCTTTTTCTGCTATAATATATCTTTCCGTAACAAATAAATTGTTAACTTTATGAATATTCGAAATATTGCCATCATCGCACACGTTGATCATGGAAAAACAACCTTAGTAGACACCATTTTAAAACAATCACATGTGTTCCGTGATAATCAAAAAGAAATGCAACAAGAACTTTTGATGGATTCAAATGATCTAGAAAAAGAAAAAGGTATTACTATTTTGGCAAAAAATACCAGTGTTCGATATAAAGAAGAAAAAATTAATATTATTGATACTCCTGGCCACGCAGACTTCGGTTCCGAAGTTGAACGTATTTTAAATATGGCAAGTGGTGCAATTCTCCTTGTTGATTCTGCAGAAGGACCACTTCCACAAACAAGATTTGTACTTAAAAAAGCATTAGAATCTAAACTTAAAATTATTCTTTTCATAAATAAAATTGATAAACACGATGCACGACCAATAGAAGTGCAACGAGAAGTAGAAAGTTTGTTTTTAGAACTTGCAGAAGATGAAAGTGCACTTAACTTTACAACACTATATGGTGTAGGTCGTGATGGAAAGGCTTTTAAAGAACTTCCAGAACATTACACTTCAGATCTTCCAGGAGATCTTACTCCTCTTTTAGATACTATTGTTGAAGAAATTCCAAATAGTAATATTGACTCTGACAAACCATTTCAAATGCTTATTTCCACATTAGACCAAGATCCTTATGTAGGTAAATTATGTATTGGAAAAGTTACACGTGGTGTTTTAAAAAAAGGAATGCGTATTGCACTTGTTGATCAAGGTACAGTTATTGGAACTTATACAGCAACAAAACTTTTTACCAGTGCTGGTTTAGTACGTATTGAAACCGATGAAATTATTTCTGGAGATATTGCATCTCTTGCTGGTATTCCAGAACTTACAATTGGACAAACAGTTACTGATCCAGATCATCCAGAATATTTACCTCAAATTGAAGTAGAAGAACCAACAATTAAAATTAAAATTGGTCCAAATACTAGTCCATTTGCTGGTCGTGAAGGTGAATTTGTTACATCTCGTCAAATTCGTGCAAGACTTTATAAAGAAGGTGAAACAGATTTAGGTCTTCGTATTGAAGATGATACAGAAACTACATCTTTTGTAGTTAGTGGCCGTGGAGAGCTTCATTTAGCAATGTTAATTGAGACTATGCGTCGTGAAGGATTTGAACTTGAAGTTTCAAAACCACAAGTAATTTTTAAAACAATTGATGGTATAAAATCAGAACCATACGAAGAATTAACAATAGATGTACAAAAAGAGTATATGGGTGCTGTAACAGATGAACTTGGAAAACGAAAAGGAAAACTTATTAATATGCATTCTGTTGGAGATACAGGTATGCGATTAATTTATAAAATCTCAAGTCGAAATCTTATTGGAATTAGAAGTACATTATTAACAAATACACGTGGAACAGCCGTTTTAAATACCTATTTATTAGGATATGAACCAGAAGGTACAGCTATGGATAATATCCGTAATGGAGCCTTAACTTCTTCACAATCTGGCCAAACACTTTCTTACGGATTGGCAAATGCCCAAGTTCGAGGAGTATTATTCTATGGTCCAGGAGTAGATGTTTATGAAGGAATGGTTGTTGGAATTAGTTCACAAGAACGCGATATAGAAGTCAATGTTTGTCGAGCTAAAAAACTAACAAATAATCGTTCTTCTGGTGAAGGTGTAAAAGTTTCTCTTGAACCCCCTACAGAATTTAGTTTGGAACAATATTTAGATATTATTGCAGATGATGAATTACTTGAAGTCACACCAAAAAATTTAAGACTTCGAAAAAAATATCTAACAGAAACTGCAAGAAAATTAGCAGAACGAAAAGCTTAAGACGTTTTCCATTGAGAACGTGATAAATCTACAGTATCACCTTTAAAGAAGACACCTTCTTCTAAAAGCATTTTCTTTTTTGTCGGAATGCCATCACCCGCAGAATATCCATGTAAACTACCATCTGATGCTACAACTCTATGACATGGTGTATGAGGCGCATCTGGATTTTTTTGCATACACATACCCACTGCACGTGCAGCCTTCGGACTACCAGCCATTTTTGCAAGCTGTCCATATGTTACAACCTTCCCTTTAGGTACAGTTCTAAGAATTGTATATACAGTTTCTGTAAAACTCATAAACTTAATTAGCTTTTATTACATTGTCTTTACGTTACTTATTTATTATTACGTTAATGCAAACTTATTATACAGTTAACTTTCAGAAAGGTGGTGAATTATAAATGGGTATTCCTATTCAAATATTATTGTATGTACAATTATTGCAATAATTTTATTAGTTATGATTTGGAGATTAGTATTTTAGGCAAAAAAAACAACCTGATGTTTAAGTCAGGTTGTTTTTTTTAATGGATAATACTGTT
>CAZSUZ010000023.1:0-13255 GCA_964610165.1 uncultured Gammaproteobacteria bacterium | reverse complement strand
AAAAAAACAACCTGATGTTTAAGTCAGGTTGTTTTTTTTAATGGATAATACTGTTTACTCTATAAAGGTAAGAGCTGTTCCTTTTTTATTAGCTCTTCCGGTTCTTCCGATTCTATGCACATAATCTTCATATGTTGCAGGTTCATCGTAGTTAATGACATGAGTAATATCTGAGATATCAATTCCTCGAGACGCAACATCTGTTGCTACTAAAATATCAATAACATTTTGTTCAAATAATCGAATAGCCATAC
Organism: uncultured Gammaproteobacteria bacterium; assembly: GCA_964610165.1. Classification (GTDB taxonomy): domain Bacteria; phylum Patescibacteriota; class Microgenomatia; order UBA1406; family GWC2-37-13; genus MFZZ01. The sequence continues at coordinate 13,001 of CAZSUZ010000023.1, read as the reverse complement.
TTCGTTTTGATTGAGGTTTATCTCCATGAATTGAATTTACCTTAAAACCTTTTTGAAACAAAGCTTTAGATAAATATTCAACGCCGCGTTTTGTTCTTCCAAAAATAAGTACTTTTTTGAATTCTTCTTTTTTAAGAAGTTCTTCAAGTACAGCAATTTTTGGTGTTCCATATTTAACACGAATAACATCTTGATCAACAAGATCAGTTGTTGGTTGTGTTTTTACAGAAACTGTTACTGGATCTTTTACAAATGTTTTAATAAGTGAATTAATTTCTGGTGAAAGTGTTGCTGAAAAGAACAATGATTGTCTTTGAGCTGGAAGTAAAGAAATAAGATATCGAATATCTTGAATGAATCCCATATCTAACATTCTGTCTACTTCATCAAGAACAATACTTGTAAATCGAGAAATATTAAGAGCTCTTTTTTCAATAAGATCTTTTAGTCTTCCTGGTGTTCCAATAACAAATTGTGGATTTCTACGTAGATCAAAAATTTGATCTCTCATGGAAGCTCCTCCAATAATAAGAGTTGCATTAACACGCATAGAATAAGAGAGTGCTCTCATTTCTTCACGAATTTGTGCTGCAAGTTCTCTGGTTGGAACAATAATAAGTGTTCTTTTATTAGGATCTTGTGCTGCTCTATCAAGTAATGGAATAAGAAAAGCTGCAGTTTTACCTGTGCCTGTATTTGCAATACCAATTACATCACGTCCAGAAAGGACATGTTCAATGGTTCCATCTTGAATAGGAGTTGGATTTATATAACCCATTTCTGCAATATTTTTTTTCATTGCAGGATTAATATTTAAATCAGCAAAAGGTTTTGTTGGTATAAAAGCTGGTGCTTCTACCATATCTACTGCTTTTTTAATATACTTTGCTTCGTATGGTTTTTGTGGTTGATAACCTCGACGTGGAGATCTATTTCCAAATCGATTATTTTTAAAGGAATTACCTCTGTTTGATCTTCTAAACATAAAAAAATTGAATGTATTAAATAATTGTAGAGAGAGAACCCGCAGATTAGGTATTCTTAGTTGATTTTAAAAAATCAATTTAGAATAGCTTATACCTACGAGTATTTAACGAGTAGGTAATATAAATTATGAAGCTGACAGATGCTTTCCAAACAATGATATATTATATCATACTTTGAGTGCTTTTGCTTGGTCTTTCTTGTCTCTAGCTATTTTACGACTTAATGTGATGCGTTCCATTCTTTTTTGATTAGCTTCTTCTTTTTCTACTTTTTGTACTGCCATCTTAGCTATTTCTTTATCTGAAGCTTTTTGACACTCTGGATCTGAACAATTATAGGTAGACGTTGTAATTGGCCCATATTGACCTGGTACAGACTCTGTTTGTTCATCTACAAGAAGGAGTCTACTGCCACATTTATAACATTTTCTAGAGGTTAATCGAGGTATTGTAGTTTTCAATATAGTTTATTATACACTATCTGTAGAATTATTTTATACAGAATTGCCTTGCATTACATACATTATTTTCATATAATGTTTCTACTTTAATTAGACAATTCTAACAATCTAACACATGTTTTTTTCCTGAAGGGAGATAAAGAACTGAGGAATTTCTCCCAGCCTCAAAAATATATCACTACTCAAATTATTTATACATTAAACGACCATTTTTCTGGTCGTTTTTTTATATAATATGTCAACTGTTGCAGAAGAATTACAACTAGAATTAGAACCACAATATAATAACGAAAAGATCATTCCAGAAGCTCAGTTGTTAGAACGCCCTCTTGATATCATTAATAGTTTTCAACAAGCGGCTTCTGAAGGAATTGTTCCACAAGTAGCAGATGCAATATCACTTGCTCATCTTCCTAATCCTGGCTTTAAGATTACTCATGAAATTAATCCAAATGCACAGATTGAACCAAATGACGGTAAAGCTGTAATTGTAGCAGGAATTTGTGGTGTAACTAAATCCTGTGAAGATCGATGTTGCCCTATTGGTGATTTGGATAAAGCACGTGTTCGTGTTGGTCTTATTAATGAACTTAAACTTAATGATCCTGATTTCTTTAATAATCCCAATGCAGATAAAATTATAAAAGACAGAGTAAACGAAATAATGGAACAGAAACAAAAATTAGCAAGTCCAGACGAACCAATTTTAACTACTCACTCTTCTGAAGAGCAAACTGATACGCCAACTAAAGATGAAGATCTAACGGAAAAGGAAGAACAAAAAAAGAAAACAGAAATACCTATCGGTTTTTTTGGAAGAAAATTATCCCCACAAGAGGCAGAACAAAGAATGAAAGAACTTTCAGGAACATATTCCCAGGGCAAAAAAATATCAATACCAGAAACTGAACCAGCAATTCCAGAAAAGAAAGATGAAGCACTTATTATCGAGAATCCCCGAACAATAACTATTATTCCTGCTGAACAAATAATTATTATTCCTGAAGAAATACAATCACAACCTCTTCAAGAAAAAGTTATCCCCGATGTACCACAAGAGCGTATAGAACGTCATAGAGCTAAAATTGAACTTCCACTCCAACAACATGTTTCACAACCTACTTTGGAAAAACCTCTGGCAATAGAAAAACCAGAACCCATTTTTTTTCAAAATGAACCAAAAGAAAACGATAGAAATACCAGTTTTGTAGATCTATCTGATAATAATCAAACAATTAATTCAGAAGCACCAAAACAACAACCAACAACTATAATCCAACAAGATTCCAGTATAGAAATTCCACAACGAGTCACACATACAATTGAATTAGATGAACCAGAAAAAAATCAGCAACATATTTCACTTCAAACTGAACAGATAATAATGTCTACGCAAGCCAATGAATCTGTTTCAAGATTCAAACCCAATATACCTCAATCAATTTCTTTTACAGAAAAAATACTGATACAAAACCAAGAAATAGTAACTCAACAATTAGAAAGTACATTCACTTTACCCACTACTGAAATCCCAGTTGTTATAAATCAAGAACCAGCCGAACAACTAACTGAACAACTCATATCATCAATTGCAGAAAAAATTGTTATTACTGGGCACAGTGAAGCCACTTTGGAAAACTCTACCAAACCCCTAGAAGAAGTAGTTGCCAACTCAGAAGCGAATGAAATTAAAAAACCTACTGTGCTAGAACAAAAAGATACAGGCAATATAAATCCGGATGAGGATGCCTTTACTGTTTTTTCTTATTCGGAAACAATAACTCCCTCATCAGAACTACCCATAGAATCTGATGTAATTGTCCCACCAGATATTGTGATAGAACCAACTACTCAACCTTTACAAGCGATAACTGAAATTCAAATGGATGATATACCTTTAACAGAACAAGTTCTAGAAATGACTCCTTCTGATGATCAAATTGATGTTAGAAAACCTTTAGAATCTACTGAAAATGTTACTGTTGAAATAACTCAACCCGCTTCACAAGAAATTTTCACACAATTACTTTCAACATTAATTTCTGACACAGCTAATACAACACCAGATATTCAGCCAGAACAATCTCAAAATGATCAGACATCTGTAGATCAATTCATTGTCGAAACAGAAATATCAGAGTCTCATCAAGTAGAAATAGATGTACCAGTCTCTTTGAAGTCTGTAGTTATTATAGAATCTTCATTGCAAGATTTACCACAATCAGTTAAAAAACATATTCAACAAATTGATACACCACCACTAATAGTATTGGCAATTCCACAACTGCATGAAGTACATGCAGAACCTACCGAACAAATTGTGGAACTTGAAACTATCAGTGAAACGTCTGTGGAACAAACTGATGAATTCGATTTAAAAGAGAATAAAGCTGAATCATTTATTCTTCATATGTTAAATCAAGAGGAATTATTAAATTTTGTATATTTAGTTCAGCAGATTACAGATGTAGTAACATTTTTACATTCATTTAATAATGACTCAGATAGTACTGAACCTATGGAAGAAGAAGAAGAAACGAATGTTACTCCAAAAGAATTAAAAAATAACACTTTTGGTCAATATGATGATACAGTTGTTATCACAGTCTGGCCAATAATTCAGTTTATGTTATATATTCAAGGAATGAATATATATCTACCTCAAAAATCTCAATTAACAACGGTTACATGAGTGTGAGCATGTTTTAAAAAATCATCTTCACAAAAACATTTTTCAGGTTTACATTTACTACAATAACGAATACCCATATCTGGATTGTCAATATTATTTTTCCCACAGACACTACAAATATGATCTGGTTTTTGTAATATACGAACTTCAGCAATTTTTTTTGTTGATTGTCTTGAAGAATCTTTTACAAAAAGCACTATTTCATGCCAAAAAAAGAAAAAGAAATTTAAAATTGAAACAATTGTCATAATTTTTATTGGCATTGTTCCAAATATAAATGTAACGGCAATACCAATCCAAGTAATAAGTGCAAGCCATTTTATTTTTACTGGAAGTATAAAAAATAGCATGAGTTTAAAATTTGGAAACAATTGTGCAAAGGCTAAAAATAATGAAGTAAATATATATCCATTAGAAACTGACGTATTTGGAAAAACGAATGCAATTATAATTGATCCTAAAGCCACAATTAATATATAAACTAGATATCGAAATGTACCCCAATAACGTTCTAGTGTTGTGCCATAGATATAAAAAATATACCAAGTTAAAGCAGCAAAAATAAAACTTCTTGTTATAGGCTCAAATAAAAATGTAACTAATCGCCACCATTCTCCATCTAAAACAAGTCTACCATTTAAATAAAAAGCATAATTATACTGAGGATAAAACGTAACGAGAAAAAATACAAAAATCTGACCAAAAATTAAATAGTAGGTAATATTGAGTGGTGGAATATCTCCAAATCTTCTTTCAAGACTATCAAGTAATTTCATAGCCATATTATAACAGTCTTAGATTTTCTTTGGAAAAATTACTGAAAGTAATAGTGAAAGTCCAAGAACACCCATAATTACTGCAAAAGAAACTAATGATGAAATATGAAGATGAAAAATACCGAGCATCATTTTTGCTCCAATAAAAATAAGAATAAATGCAAGTCCTTTTTGTAAATGGTGGAATTTATGCAAAACACTTTCAAGTAAAAAGAAAAGTGCTCGCAAACCCATAATTGCAAAAATATTTGAAGTAAAAATAATAAATGGATCTTGTGTAATTGCAAATGCAGCAGGTATAGAATCAACTGCAAAAATAATATCTGTAGATTCGACTAGAAGTACAATTAAAAATAGAACAGTAAACATTCTTTTACCCTTTTCTACGACAACAAAATTACCACCATGATGATTTGTTGTAAAAGGAAGAAGTTTTTTTGCAAGTTTTACTACTCCATTATTATGAAAATCAATATGATCTTCTTTTTTTTGAGAAAACAACTTTACTCCTGTGTATAAAAGAATTGCTCCGAAAACATACAATATCCAATGAAACTGACTAATAATATATGAACCTACCAAAATAAAAATTGCTCGGAACACAATTGCACCCATAATTCCCCAGAACAATACTTTATGATGATATTTTTCTTCTAAATTAAAGAAGCTAAAAATAAGCATAATAACGAAAAGATTATCTACAGAAAGCATTTTTTCTGTAACATATGCACTCATAAATTCTGCTGCGCTTTCGCGACCCATAAATAGAAAGATTAAGAAACCGAACCCGACAGCAATACCAATCCAAAACAGTGATTGTACAAGTGCATCTTTAGGTTCAATTTTATGAGCTTTTCTATTAAAATAGCCAAGATCTGCAATAAGGAACCCACCGACGACAATGCTAAATAAGATAAAAAGATTACTTTCGATATTCATGGTAAGAGTTCATTATAATAGAAATTTTTATTTTATTGAACCTTTTTGCTTTTAATTTTGTACAATTTACAAAATGACAAATAAAAATACACTTCAGATTGAAGATATAACCCCAGGTACAGGTCAAGAAGTTCAAAGTGGTGATACAGTGGTAATTCATTACACTGGAACACTTGAAGATAATACTAAGTTTGACAGTTCACTTGATCGAGATGAACCATTCATTACACAAATTGGTGTTGGCCACGTTATTAAAGGTTGGGATGAAGGTGTATTAGGCATGAAAATTGGTGGAAAACGAAAACTTATTATTCCTCCTGAACTTGGGTATGGATCTCGTGCAATTGGCCCAATTCCTGCCAATTCAACACTCATTTTTGAAGTAGAATTACTGGAGATAATGTAATCTAAAATTTAATTTCCTCGTGTATTTGAGGCAGATAAACTTGTTGAATACCCAATTCTTCTGTTATCCGTTTTGAAAGAACATCTCTGGATGTGTCTTCTCCATGTGTCAAAACTACTTTTTTTACATTTTTAATATGTTTTAACCAATCCATAAGTTGTTGTTGATCTGCATGTGAACTCATTGCATGCGTTGTTGTTACTGTTGCTTTTACATTTATTAATTGACCTTCAATGACAACTTGTTTTTTACCTTCCATAAGTTCTCGTCCTAATGTTTCTTCACCTTGATATCCAACAATTAGTAATCTTGTTTTAGGATTTGATAAATAATTTGCAGCATGACCTACAATTCTGCCACCGCTCATCATACCACTTCCTGCAATAATTACTTTTGCACCTTGATGGAAATGTAAACCTCGACTTTGACTTCTTTTTTCAATCATTTCTAAACCAACAAATTCAAAAAGTGCACCTTCCTCTATATCATTTAAAACGTGTTCATTAAACAAATTTTTATAATCACCATAAATCATGGTTGCTTTTTCAGCCATAGGACTATCCAAAAAAATAGGCGTTCCTGCCTTAATTTTTCCTTCTTTTTTAAGATGCATCAACATGTGTAATAATTCTTGTGTTCTTTCTAGAGCAAAAGCAGGAATCAACAAAGTACCACCAGAAGCCTCAATTGCATTAATTTCTGCTTTTAACATTGCTTCTGCATCTTCCTCTGGATGAAGTCTATCTCCGTATGTTGATTCCATAACTACAATATCTGCATTTTCTATCATTTCTGTTTCCAATACTAAATCTTCTGGATAATTACCAATATCTCCACTAAATACTATTTTTTTGAAATCTGAGTTTGAACGTTTATCTTCTATTTCCAAAATTGCTGATCCTAAAATATGTCCAGCATCTCGAAATGTAACTGCAAAATCTCCAACTTGAAATTCTTGTCTATATTCTTGTGTTTTGAATCTATCAATGGTTTTGTATGCTAATTCTTTATCGTACAAAATTTTTGCTTTGTCTGTAATTGCAATTTGTGCACTATCCAGCAACGATATTTCTGTTAGATCTCGCGTTGCAGAAGTCATCCATATTTTATCTTTATATCCCTTTGGAAGAAGAATAGGAAGTCTTCCACAATGGTCTAAATGTGCATGCGTTAAGATTGCCCCAACTAATTTACTACAATCATAAATATATGGTTGATAGTTAAGTGCATCAATTTCTGAAGTTCCTTGAAACATACCTAAATCAATAAGAATTGATCTGCCTGAATCTGAAGTTAATATATAAGATGAGCCTGTAACCGTACCAGCTGCACCCATGAATGTTATTTTCATTTGTTTTATTGTACAGGATATACAGAATAAAAAACATCAATTAATTATTGACGTGGTGCTTTATAGTAGACAATAGCAATAGGTTCAAATGGATATGTAAATGCAGAACGAACATTTAATTCTCCATCATTTATAAACGCTGTCTGTGACAATCGCAAACCTTGAAATGAATAACCCATTGAAAGTAATTTTTCATGTTCTAATTCTTTTGAAGGACAAAATGCATTATTAACAATGATTTCTGCATCTTGTAATTCAAATGGTTTCCCATAAGTTTCTTCATACAATTTTCTAGGCATTTGGTCAATTATTATTCCTTTTGTATAAAACATGAGAGGATGCCGTAAAAGAAATAGAACTTAAAGAAGAAGTTGACACGTTACAAGTTGATCCGGCCGTCTTGTATATGACAACACTAATGAGTCAGCTAACTAAAAGTAAATTTAATAAGTTAGCTAGTAAAAAAATTTATAAAGAAATGACAATACGTAATCTAAATACGACAAAAAAAGTTTTAGCTCTAATGGAAAAAGAATAACTCATTTATAAAGTTCATCTGTTTTTGCAGCCATTATAAAATCATTTCTATGTAATCCTTTTACTGCGTGTGTCCACCAAAGTACTATCACTTTTCCCCAATCAATAATTAAGCGTGGATGATGGCCATTTTCTTCTGCTAAAATCCCAACTTTATCTGCAAATGAAATTGCTTCTACAAAGTTTTTAAACTTAAATTCTCTTTGTAATTTAGCAACAGATTCTTTTTCTATAATCTGCCATTCAGGAACCTGTGGTGTGTATTTATTCATTTGTTCTTCTGTCATTGGGTCACCACCTTCTTCACAGGGAATACAAACGCCATGTATTAAATCATTCATAAAAAAAATAGTTTAAACTGATAATATAATTTGTACTGTTGTACTATCTTAAATTCTATATCTTTTTTGTGTATTTCTTCAGGTAATATATTAGTACGCCTTTTATACTTATAGAATAAATAAGTATGAAATTAACAACCAATGTTAAGTGTTTGTCCAATACGAAGCAACGTCGAAGATAAAAAATGTAAAAAGTAGGTAATTTAGTTACTCATTTTATACTCAATACCATGTCGCCAAAAAAAAAGCAAAAAAATTTGTACCACTATTCACAAGATTAATAGCTTTTTTTAATTCATATTGACTGATTCCTTTATCAAGTGGTTCCCTGTTTGGAATTACTCCAGTATACAAACTTTGCAACACAGGTAAAGATCTTTTATCTCCCAACTGTCCTAATGTCCAGATTGCATCATTTCTTGCTCTATAATTTTTCCCATTATCCTTTACTAGATATATTAAACTTTCTACACAATGTTTATTGTATTCTCTTGTAGCATTTTGACATTGTGTTTTAACTTCAAAACGAATCCATAAGTTAAGAATTACAATCAGCATAATAACAGTATGTATTCCAATTGCTAGAAGGAATATACTATATTTTGCTAGTACATGTTTTATTGGTGTAAGAAAAAAATTTTTAGTAATGAAAGATTGAATTAGCAAACTAATTAATAGATACAATAAAAATATCCCAATCGATTCTATATACATAAATTCTCCTTTTGAAAAAATTGAAAGATTGCTGTATGAAGGAAATAATAAAATAAATGCAGTTAAACCAATAGAAAAAACAAAAATAATAAACGTTGTACTCATAAATTTACCTTCTAAACTAGAAACTTTTTTATCATTAGCTTCATACTTTTTTATTTTTTTAGTCATAAGTAAAGTGTATCAAGGGCAAATAAATAGTTAAATGTATATGTAACAAACAAAATACAAGTCAGTCTGAAATAAAGTTTAAAGTTTTTTTATTCAACCTAATAGAAAATATCTTAGCTATTTTGTTTTCTCCGCCTGATTCTTTAAATTTAATAAAGATTTTGAAAGTGATTGTTCAAGAAAATCTGGTTTAAATAGTCTGATTAACATCGGGAACCAACCAGATAATGATTCTTCTGTTGTAACTATTGTTTTATTTCCTTGTTTCTCAAACTTCCAAACATGTATAGCATTCATACCGATAGACTTTCCAGACCAACCGATTATTTTATTCTCATTAACTTCTTGTAACACTGAAGTAATATTCATTCCCATAGCTTTCCATTTAAAAACAGTCCCTTTAGTTAATTTACCTTCAATATTTACACTGGAAATGTCCTTTTGCCATTTTGGCCAGCTTTCAATATCTGTTTGAATAGCCCAAACATGGTGAACTGGAGCATTTATTTCAATATCTTTTTTTCCAATTAATGGAGCAGTTGTATCGATATTCATATAGTAAATAATATCATATTAGGTGTTATCATCCTGTTTTTAAGGTTTGAAAATTTGATGTAGGCTCCAAATAATAAACAACTTTTGAATCTATTTTAGATCTCTTTAGTTAACTCTTGTTTTTAGAAAAATAATGTTTTAAAAATCTTTCTCTCACTTTTTCAACATCCTCTTCAACTTCAACATAATCGTCTTGGGTTAAAACCACATCAGATAGCTCTTTAATATCTTCTATAGATCCTTCTAGTAATCTATCTGGTTCAGCAAAAGCCTTTTTCCGAATTCTTTCTGCGGCTTGTATTAATTTATGTTACGGAGATGCTTCAAATAGATTTCAGCTCAATTATTCAAGCTTTTCAGGAATTGAGATATATTAGAGAAATAAAGCAACGATGGGAAGAAATAAAAAAATTATGGCTATAGGAAATAGTTGATTCTGATATACTTGGTCTTATAACTTAGAAAATGAATTTTTCTTGTTATGCTTGAAACAGTAGATATAAGACGCGAATGTGCAATACCTGCAGATTTATAATACGCTACTGATCTAGATACACAAGCCGAACTTATGTATGAAATGCAGAATATACTTTTTAACAGCCATTTTTTTAATTTTTTTCCCCTTTTTCAAAAACTATACTTATGCTCATAATGAAGAACATAATGTTAATGTTGTTAATATAACTAAGAATGGTTTTGAGCCGTATTCTATATCTATTAGTACAGATTCTTCAATAACATTTATAAACAAAGACTCTGTTTCACATTGGCCCGCCAGCAATCCACATCCCACACGTTCTAATTACCCTGAGTTTGATCCTGGTAAAGAAATATTGCCAGGAGAGCACTGGACTTTTATACCACAAAAAAAGGGAGTTTTGAACTACCATGATCATCTATATCCTCATAAAGAAGGTCTTCTGATTATTTCTGATGAAGAAAAATTAACAAAAGTAGACCAAACTAAAAAAAAAGATAATCAAATTGTTAACAATTCCTATGTATTAAATTTTATTCGTAATAGGATAATTAAAAATTTTAATTTGATTGTTCCTTTACAGAGTTCTACTTATAATTTATATGTTAATGATCATGATAGTTTTCTGAAACTTGAAGAATCAAGTCAAAAAAAAATTATTGATAAGATTATTCGTGAAAAAGGTTTTGAACTGACATGGGAATTTATTCTGAATGTATATAAAAATAATCATGATCCCTTCGCTATATCAACCGCGCATAATCTTGCACATCACTTTGGTAAGAGACTATATGAAATTGAAGGAAGTAAAGGTTTAAAAATTTGTACTTATGAATTCGTATATGGATGCTCTCATGGATTTACAACCGTCGCTCTTGCTGATAATCTTGATAAGATACCTGAGCTTGTTGACTCATGTGATAGTCTTGAAAAAAGTGGCTCTAAACGATGGGGTACTTGTATTCATGGAATAGGTCATGGTATTGCAACATATTATAAATCAGAAGACCTTTCAAATGCATTAAAAACTTGCGATGATTTAAAACGAGGTTCAGAATTTTGTCAAGGTGGTGTTTTTATGGAATTCTCATCTACTTCTTCTAAAGATTATTACAAAAAAGAGGACCCATTATATCCTTGCAATAGTATAGAAGATAAGTATAAGAAGGCTTGTATGGTTAACCAAACAGGTGTCATGGTTAGACGTTTTAGACTTTCAAACAAAGAACTCACTGAAACATGCCTATCTAGCAATGACGATATTCTTAGATATTATTGTGTTGAAAGCATAGGATGGAACATTGGTAATAAATCACAAGCGAACGAAGAAGCTATCAGAAAATGGTGTAGTATTTTTGAAATGGAAGAACAATATAACAATTGTATCATTGCTGCTGCTGCTGGAATGATTTTCCAACAATTCGAAAATTGGTCAATAGTTAGTGATAATTTATGCCAAGATTTAGATAGTAAAGCTCAACTTGAATGTTTTGATCGTGTAGAACAATCAAAACTAAATTGGATCGAAACACCTGATCGTATTATGTAAATACGATCGTTTTCTAGTGCATTAAATACCTCTTTATTCACCTGCTTTTTTTATTGTTTCAAGGTCAATTTTCTTCATTGGCATAAAAGCAGCAGTTACCGCTTCAGCTTTTTCAGGGCTCTCTCGCATCATTTCATCCAAAATTCTTGGAACTATTTGCCATGTTACACCAAATTTGTCGGTGCACCATCCGCATTGTTCAGCTTCAGGAACTGCAGAAAGTTTTTCCCAGAAAAAATCAATTTCTTCTTGTGTTTCGCATTCAACTATATAAGACGTGCCACCATTAAGTTTGAATTGTTCCATAGGGCCACCATTAAGAGCCATAAAACTTATTCCATCCAGCTCACATTCAGCTGTTAGGACAGATCCTTCTGGTCTACCAGAAACTTCTTCAGATGCCTTAGGCGCTTTTGTGATATCTCCCAGTTTTGCTGTATGTTCTCCTGGAGCAGAATTAAAAGTGTCTATATAATATTTTATTGCCTCTTCTCCGTCATTATTGGCGAACCAGAGACATGTGATTAGTTTACTCATATTATTTATTTTAATACAGAGTAAGAACTTTTTTCTGTTAATTTTGTAAGTATACTGCTCGCTTTAATGAATCATGTTGAAATTTACTTCCCTTCATTCAAATAATCTATTAGCTTTTGAACCATATCATTTGAATTCTCATAAATTACAAATTTATCTGTTAATAAATTTAAAGAACTAGAGATCTTTGAATTAATTTTATATATACAAATTATTGGTACTTGATATATATTTGCCCATCCTAATTCAATTCCTTGTCCTGTAGATGGGAATGAAACTTCTGCAAGAACAATATCACTCTTTTTTATATTATCTTTTGTTAATACTTCATCATTTTCCTCTTCGTGAGGTAAAAAAATAGTATGTAGATTATTGAGTTCAGATTTCCTTAAGGGGATATATAGTTCATTTTTAAAGTCAAAGTTACTAGAATGCGTAACAAAAATATTCATAATGAAAGTATATCAAGTAGTTTTCACTTCGTACATTTAGCATAAAATCTGCTCCC
>CAZSUZ010000022.1:6130-24832 GCA_964610165.1 uncultured Gammaproteobacteria bacterium | reverse complement strand
GATAATTCTGTTTCAACAATCAAAACTCTTCAAAAAAAATATTCTTCATTGCAACTTATAGAAAGTAAAGAAAATACCGGTTTCTCTAAAGGAAATAACTTAGCTGCAAAACAAGCAAAAGGCGAATATATTCTTTTTCTAAATTCAGACACACTTGTTTTAGATAATGCTATATATACATTAATTACTTTTTATAAAGAAAATCAAAAAAAGTCTCAATTTGTTGGAGCAAAATTATTAAATAAAGACATGACTCCTCAGCCTTCTGGTGGACCATTTTATAGTTTACCTGTAGTTTTTGGCGCATTATTTTTAAAAGGAGATTACTGGGGTTTAACAAGATCTTCACCAAATAAAACCACACAGATCGATTGGGTTTCTGGGGCTTGTATTATGACTGCTAAACATTATTTTGATGAAATTGGTGGCTTTGATGAAGGTATTTTTATGTACATGGAAGAAATTGATCTTTTATATCGAGCAGAACAAATCGGATACAATACTTATTTTTATCCGAATGCTAGATTTATCCATTTGGGATCTGCTTCAAGCAATGGAAAAACATATCCGATTTTACAAGTGTATAATGGTTTCTTATACTTTTATAATAAACATCATAAAGGTATTGCACTTTACATACTAAAACGTATGTTACAATTAAAAGCATTGATTTCCTTAACGATCGGAAAGCTGACAGGAAAGGAATATCTTATTCAAACTTATGAAAAAGCTTATAAAATCGCTACAATGGATTGATGAAAATATTCTAAAAATCCTTGTCATGGGATTTATTTTTATCATCCCTCTTTATCCCAAACTTCCTTTTAAAATGATCGAGTATACCTATGTAGCTTTCCGTTTAGAAGATTTTTATTTAGCATTAGTTGGAATTGTATTTTTTATTCAATTTTTAAGAAGAAAAGTAACTGTACCTAAAAAATTTGCATTTCTTATTGGATTATATTGGGTAGTTATTTTCGCTTCCTATTTATACGGATTTTATGTACAAGGAAGTGTACGTGTAAACAGTATTGGATTACTTCATAGTTTGCGAAGAATAGAATATATGCTGATCTTTTTTGTTGCTTTTACAACAATTAGATCTAAACAAGATTTATTTACCTATCTTAAATTAATAATGGGAGTTTTATCTATCGTAAGTATTTATGGTGTTGGTCAAAAATTCTTGGGTTGGCCAGCTGTTCAAACTATGAATCCTGAGTACGCAAAAGGGTATTTCTTAGTACTTGATCCGTTAGCAAGAATTTCTTCTACATTTGCTGGTCATTACGATCTTTCTGCATATATTTTACTTTTAATGCCAATTGTTCTTGGATTATATTTACATTCAAAAAACAAAATATATTTAGGAGTATTTTTACTTTCTCTTATTGCATTAGTATTGGCCGGTTCCAGAGCATCGTATCTTTCATACGTTGGAGCTGTTTCACTTTATCTTATCTATAACAAAAAATTCAAATTATTACTTTTGGTAATTCTTGCAACCGCAATACTCACACCACTTTCAGATAATTTATCAAGCAGATTAACAAGAACATTTCAACAAACAAAAGTATTTGTTGATCCAACAACGGGTGAAGCTATTATTCCTGGCGAACAATCTCCAGATAATTTACCACGTGGTAACTTTGGAGCTGATGTAGATACAGCAGATTTAGATAAACTTAAAGTTGTTGAAGTAGATGAAGCAACAAAAAAATTAGCAAAAAAAGAAATTCGTGATAATCTTCTTGAAGAAAGCAAAAAAACAGGACGACAATATACAGAACTCGAATTACAAGCTCTTATTGATGAAGAATTCCTTAATAGAATTCCTACAAATAAATATTTAATTGATATTTCTATTTCTACGCGTTTTCAAGTATCTTGGCCTCGTGCTATTAATGGATTAAAAACGAATCCATTACTAGGACTTGGACCATCTTCATTAGGCGAAGCCACCGATGGTGATTACTTTAGATGGTTAGGGGAATCTGGTTTATTAGGAACACTTACATTCCTCGCAATCTTTTTTGAAATTGTTCGTATAATTTGGAGAAAATTAAAAGCTATGGAACAAAAAGACAGATATATATTCTTAGGTTTCTTATTTGGCTTCCTTGGATTATTTGTTAATGCATCTTATATTGATGTTTTTGAAGCATCAAAGGTTGCTTATACTTTTTGGCTGCTAGCAGGTATTTTTGTTGCAGCTGTACCATTCTTTAGTACTGTTTCCAAAGAAAAAAACGCCAAAGCAAGTTCTAAGTAATGTTTCTTTTCGTATGAAAAAGCATGATTATATAATTTTGAGTATTATTTTAGTAATTGCATTTACGCTCAGGCTTTATAAAATAAATGATCCCTTAGCAGATTTACACTCACAAAAACAAACTGCAGTTGCTTCCGTAGGTAAAAATTTTGCGATAAATGGTTTTAATCTTCTTCAACCTAAAACCAACGATATTTCAAATATGCAGTCAGGAAATGAGAATCCAAATGGATATTATTTTGCTGAATTTCCAATGTATAGTGCAGTATTCGGATTCTTTTATAGATATCTACCGATTACATCACTTGAGGTATATGCAAGACTAACTTCCATACTATTTTCATTACCTATCATTGCAATTTTGTATTATTTTGGGTTAAAAGAGCATTCTCGAGTAGCAGGAGCATTTGGTGCCATAATTTATGCAATATTACCTTTCTTTATTTATTTTTCAAGAATAGTAATTCCAGAAACAACTGCTGTTTCATTTATGTTTATTTCTTTATGGTTATTATATTTATATCTTAAAGACACAAAACGAAACATACTATTATTTTTCTTAAGTATTCTTGTATATTCTATGGCACTTGTTATAAAACCCACAACAATTTTTTATACGATTGCTACAGGTTTTTTATTCCTTTCACAGTATCAGTTTGACGTGTTTAAAAAATGGCAAATATATATATATCCTATTATTGGTTTAACACCACTTATTCTTTGGAATCTCTTTATTCAACAATTTCCTGAAGGCATTCCATTAAATGAAAAATTTTTCCAGTATGGATCGGCAAATACAAATTTGCAGAATATTTTTTTTAGCACTGCGTATTTTAGAACAATTTTGATTGATCGATTTGGTGTTTTAGTTCTAGGTATATTTCTAAGCGGCTTTTTTATTCTAGGCACTATCGCAAATATAAAAAAATATTTTTTAATAAGTATTCTTACTTCAGCCACATTATATTTACTTGCAATGCAAGCTGCAAATTTTCAATATGAATATTATCAAATAATTGCCCTACCAGCAGTTGCAATAATTACAGGACTAGGTATAGCACAGGTTCTTAATGCACGTACAGTTTTTAATCAATTCTTAGCATATCCTGTGATTGTTCTAACAATTCTTATTTCTTTTGTAGTTTCTTATGATAAGGTAAAAAACTTTTATCAATATCCGCAAGATACAGTACAGATTGCAAAACTCATTACCACATTTACCCAAGAAGATGATCTTATTGTGACAGATACCGATGGCGATTCTACTATTTTATATTTAGCAGATAGAAAAGGTTCACCAGGAAGAAATAAAACAATAGCACAATTCAAAGAACAAGGTTACTCTTATTTTGTTACAAGCAAAAAAAATATTTCTGATGAGTTAAAGGAACAAGGTTATACAATTTTGGTTGATAATGAAAAATTCTCCATAATTAAACTTTAAATATATTATGAAAATATTAATGCTGACTCCATATTTGCCATATCCTCCTGCATCGGGTGGACAAATTAGAACATTATATTTATTAAAATATTTACGTGAAAATCATGATGTAACATTGGTCTCTTTATATAAAAATGAAGATGATAAAAAGTATGCTGAAAAACTAAAAGAATACTGTCGCGAAATATATTTGTGTAAACGTCCAGAAAAACCCTGGCAGATAATGAATATTTTGCGTGCAGTTTTTACGGCAATGCCTTTTTTAGTCGTAAGAAATTATTCAAATGAAGCTCATGAAACAATTAAAAAACTCCTTGCAACAAATCATTATGACGTTATTCATGCTGAAACGTTTTATATAATGCCCCATATTCCTTCAACCAATGTGCCAGTTTTATTAGTAGAGCAAACTATTGAATATAAAGTATATCAACATTATATTTCTCCACTACCTTTTATTATTCGCTGGCCTTTATGGCTAGATATTTTCAAACTAAAATATTGGGAACAATATTATTGGAAAAAAGCAAATTTAGTTGCCACAGTTTCAGAGGCGGATCAAGAACAGATTAAAAAATTATTACCAAATTTAAAACCGGTGATTATTCCAAATGGAGCTGGAGACGAAATGTTTGTTGATAAATTTCCAGAAGTACTTTTAAAAAATCCAAAACTCTTATTTATTGGCAATTTTTTCTGGCTTCAAAATGTAGAAGCTGCAGAATATTTAATTAATAAAGTATTTCCTAAACTACATGAACAATTGCCAGATGCAGAACTGATTATTGCTGGACAAAATAGTTCTACTAAACTAACCGTAGATTCTCATGAAAAAATTAAGATTATCGACTTAAAACCAGATGATGAACAACAAGTAAAACATTTGTATCATTCTGCAACTCTATTTATTGCTCCAATTTATGGTCCAGGTGGCACAAGATTAAAAATCTTAGCAAGTATGGCTTCTGGTTTGCCCGTTGTGTCTACTAAAACAGGTGTTCAAGGACTTGATGTTCAGAATAAAAAACATGTTCTTATTGCACAAAATCCAGATGAATTTGTAAGCAATATTGTACATATTTTGAATGATGAAACATTATATAAAACGATTCAAGAAAATGCTTTTACCCTTGCAAAAGAAAAATATAGTTGGAAAGCAATTGCTGATAAATTAGAAAAAGTTTACAAAGGCATAATGCGCTAATATGAAAATTGGTATAGATATTTCTCAAATAGTTTATAAAGGTACCGGAGTTGCCCGTTTTACGGAAGGATTAGTGAATGGCATTTTAGAACATGACTCAAAAAATGAATGGACATTTTTCTTTTCATCACGACAAGAGTTGCCTATTACAATAGAAAGTAATATAAATTCCAAAGGTCAGAAGCTTATTAAATGGCCCATTCCACCTCGAATTTTATCTGTCTTGTGGAATGATTTTCATTCTGTTGGTAGTATTATTAATCCAGCAAATAATCTTGATTGGTTTATAACTTCAGATTGGACAGAACCTTCATTAAACGTTAACAAAGCAACAATTGTTCATGATTTAGTCTTTAAAAAATATCCTGAAACAGTTCATGAAACAATTTTAAAAACACAACAAAAAAGACTCGATTGGGTTTCAAAAGAATCAAAAATTATTTTTGCAGATTCACAATCAACAGCTTCAGATTTAAAAGAATACTATGATATTGGTAAAAAGGTAGTCGTCAATTACCCTGGCGTAGATACCCCAATGAGAATGGATAGTAATTTTATAACAGAAATTAAATCTAACTTTCGAATTCCAAAAGAATTTATTCTAACCGTAGGAAAACTTGAGCCAAGAAAAAATCTTGAAAGACTTATTAAGGCATATACAATGCTTCAAAAAAAGCATAAAAATCTACCAGCTCTAGTAATTGTTGGTATGCAAGGGTGGGATACAGATATTGAAAAACATGATGATATTATTCTTCCAGGCTATGTAAATGATGAGATTTTAACTGCGTTATATCAATCTGCACTCTGTTTTGCTTATCCATCAATTTACGAAGGATTTGGATATCCTGTAGTTGAAGCAATGAGTAATGAATGTCCTGTTATTACCAGTAATAATTCTTCACTAGCAGAACTTGCAACAAATAATGCTGCACTTACTTTTGATCCATTTAAAACTGAAGATATTGCAAGTAAATTAGAAACTATAATTACAAACCAAAAATTAAGAAAAGATTTAATTGATAAAGGTAAATTAAAAGCACGGGAATTTACATGGAAGAATTATGTAGCAACTCTTCTCAAATCTTTCGAAAAAAAGCTATAATTACTCTATGATTATTGGAATCGATGGGAACGAAGCAAATGTAGAAAAAAAAGTTGGTGTCTCTGTGTACACAATAAAACTCCTTGAATATTTTCAAAAGCATGCGTCAGATGAAACGCAATTTAAAATATTTCTTCGTAATCCTCCCATGTCTTTTCTTCCAAAAGAAAACACATATTTTAAATATGAAGTTGTTCCAGCAAAGTTTTTATGGTCACAAATATTTTTGCCAATTCATCTTTATTTTAGAACAAATATTGATGTCTATTTTGCACCAGCTCATTATGCCCCACGCTACTGTCCATTCCCAATTGTAGTTACTATTCATGATTTATCTTTTTTCTATTTTCCACAAGAATTTAGAAAAAAAGATCTTTTTCAACTTAAAAACTGGACAAGTTATAGTTTGGATATTGCATCTACTGTTATTGCTGTTTCCAAAACAACAAAAAAAGATATAAGACATTTTTATTCTTTGCCAGAATCTCGTGTACATGTTGTGTATAACGGTTTTGAAAAAAACGTAGATAAACATAAATCAACAATCATAGAAGATTTACAACTTCAAAAAAATAAATTTTTATTATATGTTGGCACCTTGCAACCGCGAAAAAATGTACCAACACTTATCAAAGCTTTCAAACTATTTCATGAAAAAAATCCTGAGTTTAAATTGGTTTTAGTAGGAAAAAAAGGATGGTTATATGACAGCATTTTTGAAGAAGTAAAGACACAAGGTTTATCTGAAACAGTTATATTTACTGACTACATTCCAGACGCTGATGTTTCAGAATTGTATAAAAATGCTCTTTGTTTTGTAATGCCATCTTTATATGAAGGATTTGGAATTCCAATTTTAGAAGCAATGGCTCATAATTGTCCAGTAATTAGTTCTCATACTTCTAGTTTGCCAGAAATTGGTGGAGATGCTTGTTTATATTTTGATGCTAAAGATGAAAAAGATTTACTTCAAGATATTGAAAGATTATATGAAGATAAAGATCTTGCAAAAAAACTTATTCAGAAAGGTAAAGAACGTATTAAAGAATTTTCTTGGGAACGTAGTGCAAAAGAAACATTAGAGATTCTAAAGAATGCGATTTGATAGTAATTTATATTAACAAAAAACCGGAACAGGTGGCGCGAAACGGGGAGCCCCAAAAAATGAGACGGTAACGGCGATATTTTCTTGGGGCTGTTGAGCGACAGAATCTGGAACGCGCCTATATAAAAAAAATTTATATGTCAGTACAACTTTTACCAGATACAATCACAAAAGAACAAATAAATGCAGTTGCACAACATCCAATGCAATCATGGGAATGGGGAGAAGCAAGAAAAGCAACAGGCATTACTGTTATTAAAATCGGAGAATTTGATAATGAACAATTAGTAAACATTTTTCAAATGACTCTTCACCCTATTCCTCATACACATCTATCTGTTGGATATTTACCCAGATCTGTATTTCCTTCAAAAGAAATAATAGAATTCCTCGAACAATTTGGAAAAGATCATAATCTTGTATTTATAAAAATAGAACCTTATGTAGAAAAAAATGCAACTCTTAACTCAAAACGATTATCAAGCCGTCTAGTACCATCTTCTCATCCTCTATTTCCAGAATGGACACAAATGTTAGACATTTCTAAATCCGAAGACACGTTATTAAAAGAAATGAAATCTAAAACCAGATATAACATTCGCTTAGCCGAAAAAAAAGGTGTTTCTGTTAAAGAAGAATCTACAGATGAAGGATTTGAAAAATTTATACATTTGTATTTTGAAACTACTGATAGACAAAAATATTATGGTCATACAAAACAATATCATCGCATTATTTGGGATCATTTAAAAAAAGGTATGGCACATATTCTTATTGCTTATTTTGAAGGAAAACCATTATCTGCTTATGAATTGTTTTACTTTAATAAGACGCTTTATTATCCATATGGTGGCTCTTCCGAAGAACATAGAGATGTTATGGCTTCAAATTTAATTATGTGGGAAGCAATAAAACTAGGAAAAAAATTAGGTGCTACAAATTTTGATATGTGGGGATCTCTTCCTCCAGATTATGATCCTTCAAGTCCTTGGAGTGGTTTTACTCGTTTTAAGGAAGGGTATGGTACACGTTTTGTAGAATTTGTAGGGAGTTATGATTTAATAATTAATTCGATGCTTTACCAAGGATATAATCTTGCCCATCAAGTTCGAAATATTCTCCTAAAATTAACTAAATAATAGTAGTGTAGAATAAATATATTCATGAAAAGAAATATAGTATTGCTTTCCTTACTTTTTATTATTACTATTGTTTTAGCGCTCACTAACCAAACAGTTAGACATTATATTTTTGCTCAACAACAACAAGGATTACTTCAGTTTGAACAACGTTCACCAACTTCTGTACCTATAGATTCAACTTTAACTTTCTCACAAGAACTTTCAACCGGAACACAACAAGTTGACTGGGTGTTTGATAATCAAGGACGTTGTTGGAATGCTTGGAGTGCACCTTCTTGTGGGTTACAACAACACGAAGGTGGCGTATCTGTTCCATCTATGCGTGATTTAGATCAAGATGGTAGTGAAGACATTACTTGTTCACAAAGTGAAACAATAAATGGAACAACAATTACAAATACATCTAATAAAACTATAACTATTAATTGTGAAAAATATACCTGTGCAGCTTGTGTTTCTGGAAATGGAATGCATGCCCAATGTGATGGTGGCACAGATAAAAATGCAAAACGAGTTGTAGAAACTGTAGAACTTGCACCTGGTTGTGTTGCAACATGTACAATGACTGGAGTATATGGCTCTTGTTTACCTAACAAAGAACCACCTCAAATAACAGACACTCCAGCAGTTTCTAACACACCTGCGATAACAAATACTATTGTTCCGACATCAAAACCTTCTTCAGCAACAACACTCACACCAACAAAAATTATCTCTCCAACTAGTCAACCAACAACAATTACTCTATCGCCCACAACAATTCCAACAACTGTAATAAGTCCAACAGTTCAATCAAGTCCTACAATTCGACCATCAGCAACCCACTTACCACTTGCCTTAGATTATGGAAGTTATGTTGAATCATATAATCAATATCCACCAACTTATGTATATGCAATGTTAAACAGATCTTATAACTCTCAAAATACACAACGAGCAATTACGGGACTCTCAAATATAAATGGAAACGTTATAAAAATAATCATGATTTCAGAATTCAATGCATTAGAACAAATTCTCACAAATCATTTTGATCAAATACAAGCGGCGAATATTACTTGGATTGGATACAATGCAGAACGTGATGGTAGAACACCACAAGCAGAACTAGATGCTATTTTTTCCGCAAATTCTTCAACAAATACAATAAATAAAATGGGTACATTAACAGATCAGTATGGCTTAAAACTTATGCTCGGTCCTGTAACTCCGATGTGGAATGAATATTTTAATAGACAAGATAAAGATGCTGTTGCAAGAGCAATGATTGGTGATAAATGTTATTTAGATGGTGTTGCATTTCAGGAACAAAAACAGATTAGTAGAACAAATAAAGCAGAAAGAGCACAAGTAGTTGGAGAACGCACTGCGTTTTTTAGAAATCATGCACAAGCTTGCCCACAGTTTGAATCAATGGTTCAAATTATGTCTTCATGGTGTAAACAAAATGCAAGTTGGGAAGAATGTCGTGGTTATTCTCATTTACTAAATAATTTACAAGGTCCTTCAAGGATTAATTCATTAGCAATCTGGGCAAGCGGTGATGAAAGAAATGATTTACCAAATTTTATTCAATTTTTAAGAAACTAATATGGATCAATATCTAACTATTATTCAGTATGAATCTCCAGCAGACCAAACATATCTTGTTATAAATAATGAGCAAATCTTTGGTTATTTTGAAGATCCTGAAACAGGTGTAAATGCAATGGTAAGTATTATGACAAAGGAACAATACGAAAGATTAGTATCGAAAGGATACTATATTCAAGTAGTGGAAAAAAATCCTGAAATAACTAACTATACATTAATTAATAGTGATGAACCAAATAAAGGTGAACTATTAGTACCTTTAGGAAAAGTATATGTATTAACCAAAAATCATACATTAGTTAAAAAAATAGAGCAAAAAGTTGTTTATAATATTGAACCATCCAGTTATGTAGAAATTCCTTTAAAAGATTTGAAATCTGAGATAGCTCAAAAAAATAATGTAGATCTTTCTGAAACAAAGATAGAAAATAAAAGTGAAATAAAAGTTGGCCCACCACCAGTTTATTACTCTAACCCAATAATAGACTTCATAACAAATCCAGGAATAATATTTATTATCCTTTCATTACTATGTATTATTGGCTTTATAGCCTGGAAGAAGTTTAGAAAAACTCCTCCTCAGACTATATATGAGCCACCTGTTCCGCCAATTAATTAACTTTTTCTTCTTTTTCTAGTGTTAATTGTGGTCTTGCAATAAATTCTTTCTTTTTATTTGGAAAAGCTAAAGCTTCTTTAAGAACATCATCAATATGATCTGCAAAGACAAACTTAAGATCATCTTTTACTGCTTTTGGAATATCTACTAAATCTTTTTTATTATCTTTTGGAATAATAATAGTTTTAATTCCTGCTCTATGTGCAGCAATAGATTTTTCTTTTAATCCTCCAATTTCTGTAACACGACCTCGGAGTGTAATTTCTCCAGTCATACCAACTTCTTTTTTAACTGGAATACCAGTTAATGCAGAAACCATGGCAGTTACAATTGCGACACCTGCAGATGGTCCATCTTTTGGTACGGCTCCTTCTGGTACATGTACATGAATGTCTGTTGTATTAAAGAAATCTTTATCAATCTTAAATAAATCCCATCGTGCTCTAATATATGAAAGTGCAGCCTGACATGATTCTTTCATAACATCTCCTAAGTTTCCAGTTAATGTTAAGTTTCCTTTTCCAGGCATTGTTGCAACTTCCATAAAGAGAATATCTCCTCCTGCTTGTGTCCAAGCCAAACCTGTTGTAATACCAACTGTATTTTGATCTTCGATCATTTGAGCAGAATATTTAAATGGTCCTAGATATTTCTGAACTTCTGTATCTCCGACTTTTTTTACTTTGGTTTTTATTTTGTTTTCAACAATTTCACGAGCTATTTTTCTAAAAATAGTTGCAACTTGTCTTTCTAGTTCACGAACACCTGCTTCTCGTGTATATCTTCGAATAACTGTTCGTAAACCTTCATCTGTTACTTCTACTTTACCTTCTGTAACATGGTGTGCACCTCTTTGTTTTGGTACTAAATAATTTTTAGCAATATGAAACTTTTCGTCTTCAGTATAGCCAGCAAAATTAATTACTTCTAATCTATCAAGTAATGCTTCTGGAATAGTATCCAACATATTTGCAGTTGTTATAAAGAACACATCTGACAAATCATAAGGAACTTCCAGATAGTGATCTGAAAATGCATGATTTTGCTCTGGATCAAGTGCTTCTAAAAGAGCTGCAGATGGATCTCCGCGATAATCTCGACCGATTTTATCTATTTCATCAAGCATAAATACTGGATTAACTGTGCCAGCTTGTTTTATACCTTGAATCATACGTCCTGGAAGTGCTCCGACATATGTTCTACGGTGTCCGCGAATTTCGGCTTCATCGCGAATTCCACCAAGTGAAATTTTAATAAATTTTCTATCTAATGCACGGGCTATAGAGCGTCCAAGAGATGTTTTACCAACACCTGGAGGTCCTACAAAACATAAAATAGATGGTTGTTGTTCTCTTTTTTTATTTGTTCCATCATTTTCATTTTTTGCTGCTTTTTCTTCTTCAATTCGTTTTAACTTCATAACAGCCAAAAATTCTAAAATACGTTCTTTAACTTTAAGAAGTCCAAAATGATCTTCATTTAAAATTTCTTCAGCAAGTTCTATATTAATTTTAGAATCTTCTTCTCTGCTCCATGGAATTTCTACTAACCAATCCAAGTAAGATCTAATATAAGAAGCTTCAGGATTAAAAGAAGACATTTGTGCTAATCGTTTTAATTCTTTGATTGCCTTTTCTTCTACTTCTTTTGGCATCTTAGCATTTTTAATTTTATCTTTGTATTCATCTAAATCTCTGTTTTCACCTTTATCTCCTAATTCTTCCTCTATTGTTTTCATCTTTTCACGAAGGAATGTTTCCTTCATATTTTTTTCAAATTTCTTTTGAGTTTTGTTAGAAATGTTATGCTCAAGTTCAAGAACTTTAATTTCTTTATTAATGTAATCGACTTCTTTTGATAATCTTGATTTCAAATCTGTTTCTTCTAACAGAAGTTGACGCTCTTCAGTTTTTATATCAAGAACCATTGCAACTTGATTAGAAAAATCATGAGAAGAATTGATGTTTAGTATATTCATTAAGAATACAAAATCAATTGTTTTGCCAAGATTAATCGCTTTCTTAATTTGTCCAGAGATATATTTTACAATTGCTAAAATTTCTTCATTTTCTACTGTATTGTCTAACACATCTTCAACTTCTCCTTCAAAATAAGGTGTTGTTTGTGTAAATTTTACAATTTTAACTTTACGTATTCCTTTTACTAACGCATTCATTTGTCCTTTTTCGCCAGTTGCGATTTTATCTACTTCAGCAAGTACGCCAACTGTATATAAATCATCAACTTTAGGGTTATCAAGTTCTAATTTTTTCTGCATAACAAGAACTACCTTTTTAGATTTTTCCATTGCAGCCTTCATTGCATCAACACTTTTACTTCGCCCAAAAACTAATACATTTTCAGTTGAAGGGAATACAATTCCATCACGAATTGCGATAATAGGATATTGGTTATTTGTAGAATTTTTGCCTGTAGATAACATATATTTAGCAGTATAGAATATTAATTGCTAATTGTCAAGAAAATACCTTATTAGGTTATACGAAGGCTCTTAACATCTTGTCGAAATCTGTATATCTTTCCTTAGAAATAAGAGGTTTATCTAGTTGTGGCCATTGTTCGTGAAACGCAGGTTTATCTACTTTATAGATAATTCCTAAAGGAAATTTTTCATCATATACTTCTGCACTTTTTGCGAGTGCTTGCATCATATTTGAAGGATCATAACCATCTTCAATTTTGTATGTATTCTGCAAATAATAATGATACGTATTTACTTTATTAAAAGTAACACATGGCTGCAAAATATTAACCAAGGCAAACCCTTTATGGTTCATTGCTGCTTTAATAAGCTCTATTACTTGTGGTACTTGTCCTGCAAAACCTTGAGCTACAAATGTTGCTCCTTGTGTAATGGCAAGTGCAATAGGATTTACACATTGTTCAATAATACCTTGTGGTGTAGAACTCGATTTATATCCTTTTTCTGCAGTTGGAGCTACCTGACCTTTGGTAAGACCGTACACCATATTATCATGCACAATTACTTTTATATCATGATTTCCACGACATGCATGAATAAAGTGATTACCACCTTCTCCATACAATCCACCATCACCACCAATAACAACTGTTTTCATATTATGATTTGCCATTTTCATACCGATTGCTGTTGCCAAAGATCTTCCATGAAGAGTATGCATAGCATATCCATTTAGAAAGTCGTTCATATTTCCAGAACAACCGATATCAAATCCCAAGAATACTTGAGATGGATCTAAGCCTAATTGTGTAAATGCAGTTTTAATACCAACACGAATTCCCCAGTCTCCACAACCAGGACACCATGTAGGTGTATACGCATCAAATCCTTGTGCCATATTTTTATGTAATAAATCTATTAACTAATATAAGTTAAGTGAAAATATTCTTTTTCTGCCGACTTCGGAGACTTCAGCGGTTATTAACTCCGCTGGAGGCCAAGAAAAACGAATATTGAACGAAACTTATTATGTATTCATCGAATTTTTAATCTTTTCCAAAACTCCATTTTCCTCGGCAGAAAGCTTTGGATATGACTTTGGAAAAATATACTCCACTATTTCTTCAGGCCAAAACTGTCTTCCATCATACTTTAATAATTTTTCTGTTAAATGTATTCCAGTTTGCATTCGTAATAACTGACCAAACTGTGCTTGAGAATTGTTCTCAATTAAAATATATCGTTTATCTTGCTTAAAGAATGATTGAATAAGTTCTGCATCCATTGGATATACATGTGTAAAATGCATATAACCAGTTTTTTGATTATGATCTTCAACAAGCATTTTTTGAGCTTCTAAAATAATACCCTTCATACCGCCCCATGAAACAAACATAATATCTGCATCTGGATCTCCAAATATTTTTGGCGGTTCAAAAAAAATATTTCCTTGAATTCGTGAATCTTTTGAAACTGCTTTTTTAAGATAAATATCCATTTTTTTTGCTCGTTTATCTACCTGCTCAATTCGTGCTTGGGATTCTTCAGTAGTATGACTATCTTCAATATGTTCATACGAATTTGCTTGATAGAAAATATCTTTTTGACCAGGAATAAGCATCTCAGAAATACCATCTTCTTCTAATTTAAAACGAAGATATGGTTGTTGAGAGGTTTGTGAAACAATCTTTCCTCGATTTGGTGTATGATTTGAAATCATTTTTTGTACAGTTTCAAGTAAAATGTCTTGTCCAGATTCACCAATATGCTTATCGGATGTAACAATAACTGGTGTTTGATATACATCTGCTAAGTCATAGGCTTTGATACCAAGTTCTACCATTTCTTCGATATCTCCTGGAGCTAATACAATTTTAGGGAATTCTCCATGACCAGCATGTGCTGCAAAAAGCAAATCTCCTTGTTCTGTCCATGTTGGCATACCCGTTGCAGGACCAGGACGCATTCCCAAATACACAACGATTGGAATTTCCGCTACACCTGCATAAGAGAGTGCTTCTACCATTAATGCAAAACCACCACCAGAAGAACCGACTGCAGATCGAACACCACCAAATGCTGATCCTAAGGCACTGTTAATAACAGCAATTTCATCTTCTACATGACGAACTACCATGCCGTTTTTATATTGCCATGCAGCTAAAGTCATTAACACTGATGAAGCAGGAGTCATTGGATAAGCTGCGTAATATTTACAATCAGAAGCAACAGTCGCAATACAGAAGGCATCATTTGCTGCCATAATCATTTTATCTGGCCTTGCATCTTTAGGTACTAAAAGCTGTAACGATTGAATACCTAATTTCTGGATTTGTTCATAACCGATATTAACAAGTTTTAGATTAAAATCGACAATTTCTTGTCCTTTCCTTGTAAATTCTTGAACAATAATATCTTCATACAGTTTTCGATCACCACCAAGGATTGCAATACTTGCTGCAACAGCTATTGTATTAACCAGCTGTTGATGAATTTCATTTTCTACTTTTAATTTTTTGAAGGATATAGGAACTTTTATACATTCGACATCTACTTCATATAAATCTGCATCGTACATAACAATACTCTTTGAATGAAGACGATGCTTATGAAAATCATATGTGTCTTTGTTTAAACAAACCAGCATATCGATATCCCATTTTGGTGCGGTAATTTCTTCGTCGGATAATATTACCTCAACCGTATTATGTCCACCACGAATAAGAGAAGGATATTCAGCGTAGTTAAAAATATGATATCCAGAACGGGTTGCAATTTTAGAAATAATTGCACCAGTTGTCATTATTCCAAAGCCGGCTTCTCCACCAATTTTCCAGTTAAATTTCATTTATTTATTTAAAAATCATAACAACAAGGATCTTTATAACCACAGTTTTCACAGGTAGAATCCCTTCCGCCTGGCATACCTTTTATAGTCGTAAATCCACATTCCGGACATTCGCGAATATTATAATCTGCCGTTGTTTGGATAATCTCGGAATTAATTTCATTCTGAGTTTGATCTATCATGGAAAAATATTGTTACCACTTGCATCTTGTACAATAATTGCTGCTGTTGGACACCCGCGTGCTGCATCAATAATTGTATCATCACTATCAGATTCAGCTGTATCAAGAATAATTGCTTTGGCATCAGAATCTAACAAAAATGTATTTGGAGCGATAGCAACACATGTTGCTGCACCAATACATAAATCTTTATCTACATGAAACTTTAGATTACGAACTGTGACTGGTCCATAAGGGTTTGCTGGATCTTTTGGTTGATCTGACATTGTTTAAATTTTAAAATATTAATTCGATTTTACTAATTTCATCATTCCTTCCCAAGCAAGCAAAGCACACTTTAATCTATTTGGTGATAATTCTATATTCAATAATCCTACCACATTATCTTTGTCGATTTTTATCACGTCATCCTTCGTTTTACCTTTTACAAATTCGGTTAAAAGCGAAGCAGAAGCAATAGAAATAGCACACCCTTGTCCGGTAAAACCAATTTCCTTTATTCTACCGTCTTTTTCAATAATCTCCATATCTAAAGAATCACCACATAATGGATTATCAACATGAATATGAGCTGAAGGTTTGCTAAGTTTTGTATTATTTCTTGGAAAATTATAGTGATCCAAGATAATATCTCCGTAAATTGACATTACTTTTTAAATGTTTTAAAAACTCTTTTAATTCCTGTAACTAAATTATCTACATCTTCTTCATCGTTATACATATAAAAACTTGCTCTCACAGATGCTGGAATTTTTAAATGCGTATGAAGTGGCATTGTACAATGATGTCCACCACGAACAGCAATGTGTGATTCATCTAATACCTGTGCTACATCATGTGCATGAATTCCCTTTAGATTAAATGTCATAACAGGACCTAAATATTGAATATGTTTTGGCGTGTAAAACGTTACATCATCTGCAAACATATCCTTTAGTTGTTTGAGTGCATACATTGTTAATGCTCTTTCATGGACACGAATATGTTCAAATCCATAATATTCTATATATGCTATCGCTTCTTTTAATCCAATAACGCCCGCAATATGTGGCGTGCCAGCTTCAAACTTATGTGGAACAGAATTAAACGTGGTTGCATCTAGTTTTACTTCCCGAATCATATCTCCTCCAAACTGGTATGGAGACATTTTGTCTAATAATTCATATCTTCCCCACAGCACACCAACCCCAGTTGGACCAAGCATTTTATGAGAAGAGAACGCCAAAAAATCACAATCCAAATCTTGGACATCTATTTTCATATGAGGAACAGCTTGTGCAGCATCTACAATTGTAATAATTTCTGGATTTATTTTTTTTGCTTCACGAATAATTTCTTTTATTGGATTAATTGTTCCGAGTGTATTTGAAACATACGAAATAGCAAGAATTTTGGTATTTCTAGTAACAATATGTTTCAAATTTATAGTAAACGTATCCTTTTCACCCCGTTGATCTTTTTTTTCAACAATGCCCAATTCAAACTGATCGTTTATATCTATAATTTTAAAAACACCACCAGTTCTGAATGCTAAATGTTGCCATGGAACAAAATTGGAATGATGTTCCAAAATTGTTGTCACAATTTCATCACCTTGATTCATAATTTCTTCACCCAAAGTAGATGCTACTAAATTAATTGCTTCTGTTGTATTTTTGGTAAAAACTATTTCTTCTGGACGTTTTGCATTTAAAAACAATGCAAGTATTTTTCGAGTTTCTTCATACTCCTCTGTTGCTTTTTCAGCCATTTCATACACGCCACGATGAATATTTGCAGAATACTTTTTGTAATACTCGTCAATTTTATTAATAACACTAATTGGCTTTAAAGAAGTTGCAGCCGAATCGAGATAGGTAAGTTTAGGATTATGATAAAAAATTGGGAAGTCATTACGAATTTGTTTTGGGTTAAACATAGTTTAATTATATTCTTACAATTGTTAAATTACTGTAAGTTGAATGTTGGAACTTTTTCTTTAACGCGATCGTAAATTTCATCAACAAATCCCTGAACTAATAAATCAGTTGCTTCTGATTTTGATAATCCGCGACTAATCGTATAAAAAATCTGATCTTTGTTTAATTTTCCAGTTGTAGAACCATGCGTACAAAATACATCATTCGCCAAAATTTCTAAAAATGGTCTTGAATCTACAAACACATCTGAAGAAAGAATTAAATTTTGATTTTTCTGATACGCATGACTTTGTTGTGCAGATTTTTCTAAACGAATAAGTCCTTGATACACAAACTTTGAATCATCATCAAACACACCTTTAATAAATAAATCCGATAAAGATCCTGGAGCAGTATGATGCTGAATAGTTTCAATATTAAAATTGTCTGCTTTTTTACCTGTATAAAGTCCATAGATATATAGTTCTATGCCAGAAGCAGCAAGTTCAAACGTTAACTTGCCAGAACGATTATGAAAAAATGCAACATACTTACCTGCTTTATCTATTTTAATATGATCGTCTTTTGTTTTATTTAAATCTATAAATTGCATTTTTTTAACTTTACTTATAAACTTGCGGAACAGGTGGCGCGAGTCAGAGACCTTGACCAAATGCATTGGTGTTCTATGCATTTGTCGAGGTGACGAGCGGCACCCGCCTGCAGCGATGCAGCAGCTTCGGGCAGGGAATCTGGAACGAGCCTTTACTGCAACTTACCCCACACTTCCTGCCATCTCTAACCTAATCAACCTATTCAACTCAATAGAATACTCCAAAGGAATTTC
>CAZSUZ010000022.1:0-6030 GCA_964610165.1 uncultured Gammaproteobacteria bacterium | reverse complement strand
GAAGTATTTGGTGCAAAATGCATCATTTTTGCTCCAGCGTCTTGAACTTGATCGCGTCCAGCAAAAGCGATTGATAATACTTCACCTCTTGCTCCTTCACCTGTTAAATATACACTTGGATATTTCATGGTTAACTGACTTCCAATATTACAATCAACCCATTCCATCATTGCGTTTTCTTCTGCTTTTGCTCGCTTTGTGACAAGATTATAAACATTTTTACTCCAGTTTTGAACAGTTGTATAACGAACTTTTGCACCTTTTTTGACAAAAATTTCGACAACTGCAGAGTGTAATGAATCTGATGTATAAATTGGAGCAGTACAACCTTCAATATAATGAACCGAACTTCCTTCTTCTGCAATAATAAGTGTTCGTTCAAACTGTCCAAATCGTTCTGAATTAATTCTAAAATATGCTTGAAGGGGAAGTTTTACATGAACTCCTTTTGGAATATATACAAAAGATCCACCAGACCACACTGCAGAATTTAATGCCGCAAATTTATTATCATGTGGAGGAATAAGTTTTCCAAAATATTCTTTTACAAGTTCTGGATATTTTCTTAAACCAGAATCCATGTCCATAAATAAAACGCCATCTTTTTCAAGTTGTTTATTTACACTTTCATATACAACTTCAGATTCATACTGTGCAGAAACACCAGCCAAAAATTTCTTTTCCGCTTCTGGAACTCCGATTCTATCGTACGTTTCTTTAATTTCTGCTGGTAAATCTTCCCATTTGTTTACCTGCTTTTCTGTAGAACGAAGATAATAATAAATTTCGTCAAAATTTATTTTAGAAAGATCTCCACCCCATGTCGGCATTTTCTTTTCTAAAAATACTTTATAGGATTTCAAACGAAACTCTGTCATCCATTCTGGTTCATCTTTTATTTTAGAAATTTGACGAACTACTTCTTCATCCAAACCTTTTTTTGCTTTAAAAACAGGTTTTTCCGGCATTGAAAAACCGTACTTGTAGTCGAATTGTATATCTTCTTGTTGTGGTGTTGACATAATTAAACAATATTTTCATAACCACTCTTCTCAATTTCTTTGGCTAAACTTGCATCTCCCACTTTTACAATCTTTCCCTTCACCATAATTAATACATAATCTGGTTTAAGATGATGTAAGATGCGATTGTAATGAGTGATGATAATATATGTTTTATCTTTTTTATGTTTTGTTAAAAATTTAGAGATAGACTTTAATGCGTCAACATCTACTCCAGTATCTACTTCATCAAAAATAAGAAGTTTTTTGTCTAAAACTGCAGCTTGAAGAACTTCCATTTTTTTACGTTCTCCACCAGATGCACCTTCATTCAAAGGTCGAGATAATAAATCTTCACTAATTCCTAATTCTTTTGCATATTTTTGTGCTTCTTGTCGAATAGTGAGCGGATCTTTTTTACTGTTTAAAGCAAGTTGCAAAAGTTGATAAACCTTTACTCCAGATAATGCAAGTGGTGATTGAAATGATAAAAAGATTCCTTTTTGAGCTCGTTCATCTGCTTCCATTTCTTTAATATCTTCGCCTTCTAACAAAATTTCAGAATCCTCTGCAATTTCATAAGCAGGGTGTCCCATAATTGCATAAGAAAGTGTAGATTTTCCAGAACCATTTGGTCCCATAACAGCGTAGATCTTTCCTTTTTCAAATTCAAAATCTATTCCCTTTAGAATTTCTTTGTTTTCAATATTAGCTTTGAGGTTTTTTAGTTTTAACATCTGATAAATAAATATTGTAAATACGAAAGACGAAATATACTTTTCAACAAATAAGCTCGAAAGTCCGTTTTCACTTTTGAATGAGACTATGTATCAAAGGACTTTCGCGCAGTGAGCAAACGAGAAATTCTTTGAAATTTATACTTAGTTAGGCGAACGATTATTTGTGAAAATGTATATGAGTCTTTCAGTCTAGATCCTGAAAACTAGGTCAGGAATACGTTGACAGTTTAATTTATTATAATGTTGATTGCAATAGTGACAACCTTGGTACACGATCTAACTCCTTCACATCTTTCACAAACAAACCTTTTTCTGCTTTAATACTTCCAACAACTCCAATCATTGCCGCATTATCAAAATTTAAATATTTAAAAGGAGGGAAATAAATATGCCCATTTTCCTGCTTTACCATTTCTCTCATCATATGTCTCAATCTACGATTAACAGAAACACCACCACCAAGTAAAATACTTCTGATTCCCATTTTGCGCATTGCTTTTTGTGTCTTGCCTACCAACGTTTGAAAAACTGCTTCCTGAAATCCACTTGCTAAATAATCTATATTTATAAACTTTTCTTCATCGGTTAATTTTTTTAAAAAATATAAAAAAGAAGTTTTAAGTCCTGAAAATGAAAATTCAAAAGTCTCCGAATATAACATTGGTCGTGGAAATTTATATTGGTCAACATTCTGAACTTTTTCAGCAAGTCTTTCTATAATTGGCCCACCTGGATATCCAAAACCTAGCATTCGGGCAGCTTTATCTAATGCTTCACCAGCTGCATCATCTAACGTTTCTCCCAAAATTTCATACGTTACATGATCTTTAAAAATGACTAACTCTGTGTGTCCACCCGAAACTAATAAACCAAGATATGGAAACTCAAAATCACGCTTTGGATTACCTTTACTATTTTGCACAAAAGAAGAATATAAATGTCCTTCCATATGATTGACACCTATAAGAGGTTTTTTATATTTGTTTGATAACTCAATCGCTTTGTTAATACCAACTTCCAAAGCAATTGCGAGTCCTGGACCATAAGTTACGGCAATTGCATCAATTTCTGACATTGTTAATTTTGAAGACTTAATAGCCCGCTCAACAACAGAATCAATACGCTCTGCATGTGCACGTTTTGCTACAGAAGGCATAACACCACCAAATTTTTGATGAAGCAAAACTTGAGAATAAATAACATTTGACAACACTTTTCTGCCATCAACAACCGCTGCTGCTGTTTCATCACAAGATGTATCTATTGCTAAAATTTTCATAAATAAATTTTATGTAATCTTTACTAGTAATAAGCGGAACAGGTGGCGCGAGCCAGAGGCCTTGACCAAATGCATTGGTGTTTGATGCATTTGTCGAGGTGGTGAACGGCAGAATCTGGAACGCGACTATACTAATTTAACTGTTAATTTTTATTTCTCGACTTTCTTCATCAATATAATTAATACTTATATACACAACCTTCGCTTTCTCCTTAAATCTCTGATATAAATCTCCCAACTTCTCCCCCCATTCAATAACCATTACATATTCATCCTTCAAATATTTCTCCAAACCTAAATGATCATACTCTTCTGGATCCTCAATATTATACAAATCTCCATGAATTAATTTACTGTATCCATCTTTATTAATTTCATATTCATAATAAATAACAAATGTAGGAGAAATTACTTTTCCAGCTTTTACATATTCTGCAATTCCTTTTGTAAGCATTGTTTTTCCAGACCCCAAATCACCTACTAAAATAAAAACAACTGGTTTTCCTTGTTCTTTTTTTAAAATTTCTTGTGCTAATTGTGTTCCAAATTCTTTAGTTTCATCTGCAGATTTTGTAATTCTTGTTTGCACATCTCCAAGTAAAACATCTCCTTGGCGAATTACTTTCATTTCCTGTTGGGATAAATCTACAACAGTTGATGGTTTATTTCTGGGAAGCTGTCCACCATCAACAATATGATCAATAAGTTTATGTTTTTCTTTAGAAATTTGATGAAGTAAAGAGCTAACAGAATAATGAGGACTTTGTCCACCTAAATTTGCAGAAGTTGCAGTAATTGGTTTGCCAAAAGCAGTTACTAATGTTGAAATTAAATCATTGTCTGGAATACGGACGCCTAATGTGCCTTTTTCAGATTCTAATAATGACGAAACCTTATGTTTTGATGGAAGAATAATAGTAAATGGTCCTGGTAATAATTGTTTCAATAATTGTGAAGATTTTTCAGAAACTTCCACATAATCATTGATCATTTTTTCATTCACAAAAACAGAAATCGCTTTACCTGGTGGTCTATTTTTAAATTCAATTAATTTTTCGACTGCTTTTTCATTCGTTGCATCAACTAACAATCCGTACACTGTATCTGTCGGAAAAACTACAAGTCCACCATTTTTAAGCACTTTTATCGATTGATTTATTACAGAATTTTGATCTTCCATCCGCTTCCCATTCTATCAAATTTCTGTTAGAATAGTGCGGTATGAACAACAAGAAACCTACAAAAAAACAACCAAACATGAAAGAATTTAAAATTAAATTTGATCTTAAAACCGTACTTATTCTTATTACAGCAGCCTTTTTTATTTATGCACTTGTTTCTCCAACTTTAAATAGTTCACCAGAACCAACACAAGAAGCTTCACTTTCAAAAGTTGTAAACGATATTAAAGCAAATAAAGTTGAAAAAGTAATCGTCGAAGACAATAAAATTCTTGCAGAATATAAAAATAAAGAAATTGTTGAAACCTTTAAAGAAACTAATGATAGTTTTAGGCAAGTTTTAAAAGATGCAGAAGTACCAGCAAAAAATGTCATTATAGAAATTAAAGATACTACAAGCTCTATTCAAATGTGGCAATTTTTAGGAAATATTATTCCTGCAATTTTATTATTCCTATTTATATTTTTTATTTTCCGACAAGCTCGCGGCGCACAAGATTCTGTATTCTCTTTTGGACAATCAAAAGCAAAACGATTTAACAAAGATACTTCAAAAATAACTTTTAAAGATGTTGCAGGTGTAGAAGAAGCTAAAAAAGAACTAGAAGAAGTTGTAGATTTTCTTAAAAATAGTGAAAAATATATTAAACTCGGTGCTCGTATTCCAAAAGGAGTTATTTTAGTTGGACCCGCTGGTTCTGGTAAAACACTTTTAGCAAAAGCAGTTGCTGGAGAAGCAAACGTTCCATTCTTTTCAATTGCAGGTTCTGAATTTATGGAAATGCTTGTAGGTATTGGAGCAGCCCGTGTAAGAGATTTATTTTCAACAGCAAAACAAAATGCACCAGCTATTATTTTTATCGACGAAATTGATGCAATTGGTCGTGCCCGTTCTCAAGGAGTTATGCAATCTCATGATGAACGCGAACAAACTCTTAATCAAATTCTTGTGGAAATGGACGGTTTTAATCCTAATGAAAAAGTAATTGTTATAGCTGCAACCAATCGTGGAGATTTACTTGATACTGCTCTGCTTCGACCTGGACGTTTTGATCGACGTGTTATGGTAGATTATCCAGATGTTGAAGGTAGAAAACAAATTATTCAAATTCATGCTCGAAATAAACCATTAGATGACACTGTTAATTGGGATCGTGTTGCAAAACGTACAGTTGGTTTTTCTGGAGCAGATTTAGAAAATATGTTAAATGAAGCTGCAATTACTGCTGCCAGTGAAAACAGAGATAAAATTTCTATGCATGATATAGAAGAAGCAGCAACCAAAGTAAAGCTTGGACCAGAAAAGAAACGATTACAAACAGATTTTGATCGCAAAATTACTGCATATCACGAAGCAGGACACGCAATTGTTTCTCACTTTCAAAAACATACAGATACAGTTCATAGAATTTCTATTGTTTCTCGTGGAATGGCTCTTGGTTACACACTTATTCCACCAGATAGAGATAGATTGCATGTAACAAAAACAGAGCTTATAGAACGAATTGCTGTTATGATGGGTGGCCGTGCTGCAGAAGAATTAGTCTTTAATGAAATCACTACTGGTGCAAGTAATGATTTTGATCAAGCAACAAATATTGCACGAAATATGGTGATGGATTATGGCATGAGTGCAATTGGACAAATTAATCTTGGACCCACCCGTGATGTTACTGAATGGGGTAAAAGTTACTGGGAACAAACAGACATTTCTCAAGAAACTTTGTCCAAAGTAGATCATGAAATTAAGAAAATCTAAGATACCGCTTATGACAATGCAAAAAAAATTATAAATAAAAATAGAAGAGCATTGGGTTTAGTTGCAGACG
>CAZSUZ010000021.1:23601-25493 GCA_964610165.1 uncultured Gammaproteobacteria bacterium | reverse complement strand
CTCCTTTTATTGGATATAACTTAGTACTAGCTACCATTTTTGGACAAGGTATTACGCTTGCGTTTTCATTAACAATGAATGCTGTATATGTAACACAAAAATATATTGTAAAAAAATATCTTAATCCACTTTTCATTATTCTCTTTGGATTAATTGGAAGTTTCTTAGTAAATTTAGCAGGTAATCTACACACAATTTATATTTTTACCAAGGGATATCCAAATGAAGATCCTATTCCATTTTGGCAAATCTTTCAAACAACAGAGCAAATTAATAAAACAATGATTGCAACTAGTAAACCTTTTCTAGAAGCTTTACTTCAAAATTCTGCGTATTGGTATCCAAATGCAACACGGTTTATTCCATTCACTATTCATGAATTTCCATCTTATTCATATGTTGTTGCAGATTTACACGGCCATGTTTTTGATATTCCTTTTGTACTGCTAACAATTGCCTTACTATTTGTCTTTTTAGTTCAACTTACAATAAAAGAGTTTAAACCTAAGGATTCTTTCCTAACAATCGTAAAAAAACATCGTCCAACAATAATAAAAAAAATAGATCTGCATTGGTTTCCAAAAGAATTATCAAAGTATGAAATACTTTTCCCGATATTTTTGGGATTCTTTATAGCAATTCATTACATGACAAATGCATTTGATGGTCCTATTTATGTACTTATGGCAATGCTTGTATTTTTTGCTGTATACAGAATCTCTTTACAATTCTTTATCTTAACAATGCTTATGGGGGGTTCTTTTATTTTATTTTCATTACCATTCTCTGCTTTTTTTGCACCATTTGTTTCTGGAATAGGTGTTAATTGTAGTCCAGCATTTTTAGTTGAAATACAAAAACTTGGTCCATTCATGTTTGAAAAAGGAAACTGCCAATTATCCCAACCGTGGATGTTGTTTGTACTTTGGGGCTTTTTCTGGCTCTCATTCTTACTCTACGGCATATTCGTATTCTTTGCTAGCAAAGAAAATAAACAAAATAAAAACCTGTTTTCTACATTAGATTATTGGATTCTCATTTCTTTTGCTTTTGGCACATTTCTTATATTAATTCCTGAATTTTTCTATATTAAAGATATTTATCCGGCACATTTTAGAGCCAATACAATGTTTAAAATGGGGTATCAGGCTTTTATAATTATGAGCATCTCTTCTGCACTTGTGTTGTATCGTATTAGTTTATGGAATTCATGGAAAAAATTTATATTGAAAGGAATTTATGCAGTTTTATTTTTACTTGTATTTATATATCCATTTCTAGCATTTCCATCATATTATCCAGCTAAATCCATTACTGAACAGCCACCACAACTAGATGGTTCTGTATGGATGGCTACACAGTATCCTCACGATAAAGAGATTGTTGACTATATAGAAAAGAATATTCCTCATCAACCCGTTATTCTTGAAGCTCAAGGTGATTCGTATACCGATTACAACCGTATTTCTGCCTACACAGGGCTTCCAACTGTTGCAGGGTGGTGGGTACATGAATGGTTATGGCGAGGAACCCCTGAAATCGTCGGAAATCGTATTCCAGAAATTGTTGCTGTTTACGAATCTCCCAGTATCGAAGAGACACGAAGAATCATTAAAAAATACCACATAGAATATGTTGTAATATCCAATTTAGAACGAGAAAAATATACTAAACTTAATGAAGAAAAATTTGAACAGATAGGTATAAAGGTGTTTGAATCTTCAAATGGTTTTGGGGCTCTGTACAGAGTAAAATAAGGATACATATTGACAAGAATTTTTATTTGTGATATTGTTTAAAGTATCGTTTTTTTATTCAAAAAAAGAAAGACGAAAAAAAGAGCATTACTACACGTCGTCCCCTTTATACGAGCGGTAGTGATGCTCTTTTTT
>CAZSUZ010000021.1:10895-23501 GCA_964610165.1 uncultured Gammaproteobacteria bacterium | reverse complement strand
ATTTGTTACAATATAATTATGAAAATTACAGTCATAATTCCTGCTTATAATGAAGAAAAAATGATAGCTACTTGTATAGAACACGTGCTCAATCAAACTATTAAAGCTGACGAAATTTTAGTGATTGATAACAATTCCACTGACAAGACAGCTGAAATTATAAAAAAATATCCAGTTACTTATATACGAGAAACTAAACAAGGAATAATTCCTGCAAGAAATCGTGGATTTAATGAGGCAAAAGGAGATATTATTGCCAGAACAGATGCAGATACACGTGTTCCAAATGACTGGATTGAAAAAATAAAAAAAGATTTTAAAGAAAATGACATTTTGGCTGCAACTGGTCCAGTAACATTTTATGATTTACCACTAAACTCTCCATTAATTTCTAATATATTTACCTATGAATTGAAGTTCTTATTTAATCAATTTTTATTATTTGGACCAAATTTTGCTATTAAAAAATCATTGTGGGATGATATTAAAGAAAAAGTATGTTTAAATGCAAAAGAAGTTCATGAAGATTTTGATTTAGCCCTACATGTCCCAGATCCTCAAAAAAATGTTTATTTTGATCCACATTTAGTTGTACCTATTTCTGCAAGAAGAATTAAAAGCCATCCTGAATCTTTTTTTGGAGAATACCTTATACGAACAATACGAATGCTTGCAGATCATAGACTTAAAGAATTTGCAAAATCTATGCCTCTTGCAAAGAATTTAATAAAGTAGTAAATAATTTTTTTTCTTCTAGTGAGCTATTCAGTAATCCAAATCCTGCTTCAGGGTTTAATCGTGAAAAATGCCTATTATCAAGATCTATCAATGTATAAAAACATATAGGAATATCTAATGCTTCTAAAAATTGATATAAATTTCTATAAATATAGGCAATATCTTCTTCCTTAATTTGTAATTGAAGTAAATGGCTTATTCCAAACTCAGTAATAATGAGAGAACGTTTTTCATATTTGGAACGAGTTTCATATATTCTTTCTTTAATAATATCTAGTAATTGATATTTATTTTTAAAAGAAATATAACAATCTAATGTATATGGATGAAAGCCATAATGATCTACATATCTATCTGCACCATAAGAAATTGACTCTTCTATAAAATTTTTATACTGAGTAATTGATTCAGGAAGAGCAAACAAAGGAGTTACATCATTTCCAACTATGCCTCCAAAAATAATCTTACTAGTTGGGTCTACTTTTTTTATTAGATTAGTTATAATGGCAAGAAAATTTACATATTCTTTTGCATTTGGTGGATTTATCCAGAATCGTTTTGAATTTTGTTCATTCCAAATTTCCCAATAATAAATATAATCTTTATAATTATTCACAATATCTTCTACAAACCTAACGTACTCATCTAAATAATGAATAACAGGTTTATGATAAACATCCGGAAAAAAAATACTTTTAAAGTTACCAGCTACAAACTGAGAAAATAATCCAACAACTAATATATTTTCTTTTTTACAGGAGGCTAATAAATAAAACAAAAATTTACGTTTTTCTAGACTTTGATATTTAAAGTAATCTATTTCTACCCGTATCCATTTTATACGTAATTTTTTTAATGAAGTAATAATTTTGTTTATTGATTTTGTATCGAAATGATTTAGATCTACATTTAAACCAATACCAATAAGTTTTGAAATCATACTCGTTGTGCTTTAAACATTTTGTCCACCTCTGAAACTGTAGTTACTTCTTCTGGAGATTTATCTTCTCTAAATCGAACTAAACGAGGAAAACGTAGTGCATATCCAGCTATTTCTACTTCCATAGCATTACCAGATTTGGTAGGTTTCATAATACGACCTGCAGTATGCACAGGAGACCTGGTAATTTCATCTGCTTTAATTTCAACTACTACCTGCGGTGTAACCCACACATCGCACTCCATCATTTTATCGACTTCATATCTTGTAGGCAGTTTATGAACTGTAATTTTCCCTGCTCTTTCTTTTAAATCAATCCAATCTTGATCTTTAAGCCCTGTTCCAATTTTTGCAACTGTAAGATATCTATCTTCTTTTGCATCATACACACCAACTAAAAATGCACCGATACCAAAACCAGCACGTTTTCCTTTCCCATAATCATAACCAAGAACCAAACAATCAATAGTATCTTCAATTTTTGAGGAATAACTTCGTTTAAATTTGATCCAATTCCAACCACGAGCACCTGGTTGATATGTTCCATCTAATTTTTTAGCAATAATTCCTTCTAAGCCTTTTGTTATATTATCTTCAAAAATAAGTTCTACTTTTTTTGGATCTTCAACAATTTCATTATGAGCAATAATAATAGTATCTTCTACTACATTTTTTTTATTTTTAACACTCTGTTCTAAGGCTTTTCTACGCTCTACAAAAGCACTATCGATATAACTTTTACCATCTGCATACAATAATTCAAATGCAAATAGTTTAAGCGGTATTTCTTTCGCTTTTTCATCAATGCCATATTTTCTTTTTCTCTGAACTGTTTCTTGAAAAGGCAGAAAGCTTTCAGATTGAGGATCAAAACCAATTGCTTCACCCTCTAAAATAATATCTTTTACATGAATTTCATTTTTAATTCCTTCCACTATATCTGGATACATAAATGTTGCATCTTCTAAACCTCTTGTAAAAAGTTTTACATCTTTCCCTTTTTTATGTACTTGTAAACGGAAACCATCAAACTTAGGTTCAATGGCACATGTACCAATTTGGTCAATAATTTCTGCACCAGAAGATAATCGTTCTGCGCGCATCATAATTATTGGTGTAAATACTTCTGGTTCTATTTTTTCTACTTCTTTTATGTCTTTTTGTTTTACCAATGCTCCAATTAATCCTAAATCTGGCCGAACTTGATATGCTTTTTGTAATGAAGGTCGAAGTGATTTATCGCCAGTTTTCATCCATGATAAAGAATCAAGAATCGTCATATCAGAAAATCCTAAACGTAAAACTCCAAGCGGAATACGAACAATATAGCGTGCAGATAATGCATCAAGTTCATTTATAAGTGCTGCAAGAAGTTGAATTTTTTTATCTTGTGAACCATCTCCACCCGCTTGTGCAATTTCTAGCAACCTATCAAAAGCTTCTACAATTGTTACATCTTTTTCTGTTAATGAAGGTTGATGTGTTTTATATGTTTCAACAACCGCACCAATATCTCCAATTTTTTTAAATTTTTCTGTAAAATCTGAAACATCAACCTGTAAGGCTGAAGCCACAGCGCGAATGACCATTTTTTCTGCCATTCCAAAATTTATTACATTAAATTTAGGTGAAACATTTCCTTGAATTAAATAAATCGCATAATGCAATTCTTTAGGCGACAAGGCCCCAAATAAATCTGCAAGAAATTTTGTAATATCATTTCTGGAAGAAGTTTGTTCAATTTTTTGTATATATTGTGCGAGTTCTTTGAAATGCATAATTATCCTGTTAATACATAACGTGCAGCTTTTGTTTTACCGACTTTTTTAATTAAATCTTTCTCTATTAAGTCTTTAATATCTCGAAGAATAGAATCTTCCGACAAATCGGGAAAAATACTTCCAAATGCCTGATTCTGTAAATATCCAATCTCCTGAATATATTCGATAATTTTTACTTGACGTTCTGTTAAAAATATTTGTTTACCACCAAATTTTTCTTTAAGTTTTGCATCTTTTGAAAGTCGTAAAATTTTATCTTTAATTTTTTCAAATTCTACAGCTGCTCCGTATGTAAAATACTCCAACCACGTTGTCATATCGCCATTAGTCGCTTTCTGAAGACTTTCATAATACATAAGTGCATCTTTGTCATAATATTCTTCTAAAGAAAAAAATCGACGAATATCAAAACCACCCATTTGTAATAACAATGTAGTAATAGATCTTCCTACTCGACCGTTTCCGTCAATGAATGGATGGATACGTACAAATTCATGATGAGCAATGCCTGCCTTTAAAATGGGATGAATGTCATCTTTAGTTGTTCTATTAATCCAATGAACAAACTCCTTCATCAGATAAGGAACTTCTACAGGAATTGGTGGTTTAAAAGTTATTTCACCATTCTGAGAATTTTTAATAACTACTTGTTTTGTACGATACTGTCCAGCTTGTTCGGGTGGAAGAATTTTATCCACAACAAGACCATGAATTTTTTGAATTAGTTCCTCTGTTACCTGTTGATGCTGTTCTTTAGCTT
Organism: uncultured Gammaproteobacteria bacterium; assembly: GCA_964610165.1. Lineage (GTDB taxonomy): Bacteria > Patescibacteriota > Microgenomatia > UBA1406 > GWC2-37-13 > MFZZ01. Next base: position 19,282 of record CAZSUZ010000021.1, on the reverse strand, counting down.
CTTGATCTATAAAATCAATTACTTTTCGGTAATTAATTACTTCTTGAATATCACGGGCACGAGCCATTACATCTTTTCCTTTTAAAACACTAAGAGCTTCATCTTTTTGAAGCATATTTCCTTCAATGTGAGTACCGTGATACACAGAACGCACGATAGCATCTTCTCGAAATTCTTTTTCCCATAATGGAAGAATTGGGGCATGACGAATAACTTCTTCCACAGCTTCTATTTTAGAGATATTATTAAGAATTCTATTAGAAATTTGAAACTGTGGACTAAACATACAATCACTATTATAGTATGATTCTTGAAAATATTGCGGGAATTATTTGCCAAATCTTCTTTGCCTTTGTTCGTACTGATTAATGCAGTTTTTGAGATCTTCAGGGGTAAAATCTGGGAAAAATTTATCTAAGAAAAAATATTCTGTATATTCAGATTGCCATAATAAAAATCCTGAAGTTCGTTGTTCTCCGCCAGTTCTAATAATAATGTCGGGATCAGGAATATCTGCTGTATCTAGTAAAGAAGTTAATAATTCAGAGGTTATATTTTCTTTTTTTATATCCGACTGAATTAATTTATGGATACCTCGAATAATTTCATCGCGACCACCATAATTCATTGCAATAATAAATGTCATTCTTGTATTATCTTTGGTCTCTTCCATTGCTTTTTTTAAATGTTCGCGTACTTTATCTGGTAATTCATCCATATTCCCAATTATTTTGACACGTATATTTTTTTCTTTAAAATCTTTTAGTTGAGCTTCAAAAAAATGAAAAAGTAAACCAAATAAATTATTTACTTCAAAACTGCTACGTTTTTTAAAATTATCTGGAGACATAGCCCAAAAAGTACAATATGGTATTCCTAGTTCAAGTAATGTGTCGTACAGTTGAGGTAAAATTTTTTCTACAGCATGTCGATGACCTTGTACTGAAGGCATACCTTTTTCTGTTGCCCACCTTCTATTTCCGTCTGGTATTAAAGCTATGTGTTTTATCATATCATTGCAATTAATTTTGATTTATTATACACTCATTTCTAGCATGAACCTATTCTTTTTACTTGCGCAAATTCCAAATACTCCAACTCCTTATATTAACGCGACAACATTTCCTGCCGCACGATTTGCAAATATTAGTACATTAACAGGACTTATAGCACCTCTCCTTATGACTGGTGCTGCGTTGTTATTTGGTGGTATGTTACTTCTTATGGCATATAAATGGTTAACCGCTGGCTCTGACCAAGAACAAGTCGCTCAAGCTCGTAATATTGGCACATATGCAGTCATTGGCATAATAGTTGTGTTAGCTGCATATGTAATTGTTAAAATTGTTGGTTTTGTATTAGGAATTGAAATACCTATTTAACTATGTTAGAAAAAACAATGTCATTAATGGCTGCAACTAATCAGGATATATTTGGTTCACCTATCAATCCTCCAAATCCTGCTTTAGCAGATCCTGTGGGTGGTTTAAGTAGACTTTTTGCTGTGGGTATACAAATGTTCTTTGTAATTGCAGCAATAGCTGTACTTATTTACCTATTGTGGGGTGCTTTCGATTGGATTAACTCTGGTGGAGATTCTGAAAACATTGCTAAAGCACAATCTAAAATGACAAATTCTGTTATTGGCCTTATTTTAGTTATAGTTGCTTTTTCCATCTTTAACTTGGTGGCTGTTGATATTGTTGGATTTGTCGAACGGGATGAAAATGGTGATTTACGATTTAAAATTCCATCGATAAACGATACTCCAGAGTCTTGTGGTGCTGCTGGTCCTTGCGCAACTGGTAAACAATGCGTTTACGACTCTGCATCAAAGACATATTCATGTCTTTAAGCTAGCTTAACACCATCAAAATCTTGTTTAAAAGGTACAAACTCAATATTTTTTTCCTTAAGATAATTTGTTGTTTTCTTTATATCTTCTGCTAAAAACAAAATCATTCCAGATCCTTCCTGCAAACCTCCTGCACCTGTAACTTTTCCAACACCATATGCAGACAATTCTGACAATAATTTTTTTGTGTTTTTTGAAACAATACCAAAATCTTCCAAATGTGTTTGATTATCTTTTATAGATTCAGCAAACATATTAAGATCTTCCTTCATAATACTAACTACCATTCTTTTTGTAATTTTTTCAATCTGCATAATAGTTTGTTCCATTTCTTTTGGAATTTCGTTATATCTTTTTCCAACAGCTTTTACCATTTCTGCCGTTGTTTCTGAAGGCTTACCACTATCAACTAAAAGTAAGTGATCTTGAAACTGTGTTGGAATTTTAAAATTAAGCGAGGAAATATGTTTTAAAAATTCAAATTCTTTTCTATAAAAAATAAGGCCTCCAAAACAAGAAGCACTTACATCTACGCCAGATGGCATACCATGAAAAAATTTCTCTGCCTGATATGCTAATGAGTTAATTACTTGTTTATCATGTTCTTTTCCTGTATAGAAATGCAAAAGAGCAGCGACTGTTGCTACACAAAAAGCTGCAGATGAACCCATACCGCGACCAATTAAAATATCAGATGAAATATCCCAAATAAAAGATTTTTTTGAAACAGGTTTTTCCTTCCGCAAATAAGACAAAACAAGTTCTTCAATATGTTCTATTGCCTGATGTTTTTCACCTTTTTCACCTTCTTGAATCGAAACTGTTAAACGGAGATCTATTGCCGTAACAAAAGCTGGTTTACCATACACAACAGAATGTTCACCAGAAAGAATTACTTTTGCCGGGGCAGAATACGAAATTTTTATCATATTAGACTGGTTTAAACTTTACACTATATTCAATAATATCTTCCTTATCCACAGCTCCGGCTCTTCTTAAAATAGAGATAACTTCTGTTCCAATTTCTAAATCTTTTTCATCAAAATCTACTAGCTGTCCATATACTTTTTCTTTATTTTCAAGTTCGACAAGCACAACTGAATATGGAGTAAATGATGCAAATTTTGGTGGTGCAACATTTATTGTGGTCCACGTAAGAATCTTCCCTTTTTTTCCAAGAGCTAATTTATCTTTTTTTTGTTTTCTCCAAATAGTTACTGCACTTTTCATACTTATGATCTTCCTAAAATACTGACAACTGCAATACCACCACTGCCACCCACATTATGTGCTAAGCCAAAATTAACATTTTGTACTTGCCTTTCGCCTGCTTGCTCTGTAAGTTGTAAATAAATTTCTCCTAATTGTTTTATACCTGTTCCTCCAACAGGGTGACCAGCAGCTTTTAATCCACCGGAAGTATTTACAATTAAATTACTTCCAGAGTTAAGTTGGGTAGACATTTCTTTTGCTCGGGCTCCGCCCTCGCCTTTTTTCCAAAATCCTAAATCTTCAATTGCAAGTAATTCTGCAATAGAAAAGCAGTCATGAACTTCCATAACACGAATATCTTCTCGAGTTATTCCAGCTGTTTTAAATGCTTTTTCACCGGCAATTTTTGTTGCTTTTAATTCATCTAATTTTTCTCGTTTTGCTATGGAAACACAATCTGTTGCAACTTCTGAAGATAAAACACTTACCGTTTGTGCATTTTTAATAAGTTCCGCATTATTACTTAATACAAGTGCTGCCGCTCCATCTGAGATTGGAGAACTATCTAATACTTTTAGCGGAAAAGATACGTATGGACTTTCTAATACATTATCAACAGTTACTAATCTTCTAAAATGTGCATTTTCATTTAAAACACCATGCGCATGATTTTTAACTGTTACATTTGCTAAATGCTCTTCAGTGTAATGATATTTTTTTAAATAAAGTTGAGCTATCATTGCATACACACCAGGAAATGTAAGCCCAACAGATTGTTCATCTTCACCCGCTGCGGAAGCTAATGCTTTTGTTACTTCTTCTGCTCCAATATCTGTCATTTTTTCTGCTCCAAGTACAAGTACTGTAGAATTTGGATGAGCTTTTAAATAATCATTAGCCATCTGAAAAGCTAAACCACCAGAAGCACAAGCACCTTCAACTCTATAAATGGGAATATTCACACCAAGTTGCTCTGCAATATGTGCTGACAATAACAAATTTTCTTCCACAATACCCCCTAACATATTGCCAAAAAAGATAGCGTCAATCTGATTTTTTTCAAGATTTGTTTTGGTTAGAACTCCTTGCATTGCATCTTTAATAAGATCATCAAGACTAAAGTTCCATAGTTCACCGAATTTTGTGGAATAATAACCAATTATTGAATTCATAATTTACATTGAAATACTATTCATAAAATGCAAATATTTTGCATAGTTAATATATGTTTTATTTTCTATCTGTTTTTTAAAACTTTTTTGGATATTTTTTATTTGTTCTGTTGCTCTAAAAATAAACGCATCCGATCCTGCTCCAGATCCATAAGATGCAAAATAAATTAAATCTCCTGGTTGAGCTTGTTCAAGAGTTGAAACTAAACCCATTAAAGCTGATGCTGAATATGAATTTCCTAATTTTGGAACAATATAGGAAGGTTCAATTTGTTCTGTTGTAAAGCCAAGCATTTTGCCTACTTTTAATGGAAAACTACCATTTGGCATATGAAAAACAGCATATTTAAAATCTTCAGGCTTCATGTTCTGTTTTTCTAATAATAATTTTGAAGAACCAAGAATATGAGTAAAATATGCAGGTCCACCGGTAAATCTTCCAGCATGTGATGGATAATCTGCTTTTGCACGTCTCCAAAAATCTGGAGTATCTGATGAATACGAAGACCAATCTATAATTTCTAGAGCAACGTTCTCACGTCCAACAATCCATGCATTTGCTCCAGAACCAGCGGAATACTCAAGAGCATCTTGTGGACGAGCATTTGCCTTATCTGAGGCACAGACTAATGCATATTTAACATCCCCAGATTTTACAAGCGCATGAGCAGAGGCTAAGGCACCTGTTCCAGCTTTACAGGCAAACTGCGTATCGTATGCCAAATAATTATTTCCTAATTGAAGCCATTCTGCTAACGATGTAGAAACTGGTTTTACTGCATAGGGAAATGTTTCTGAACCAATAAAAACAGCACCAATATCTTTTTTTATGGAATCCTGATTTTCAAATGCCATAGAAGATGCTTCAAAAGCCATAGTAAGAATGTCTTCATCAATGCCTGCAACTGCTTTTTCATGAATTTTGAGCGATTTTTCTACTTTTTCGCCACATTTGTCCCATGCATCTGCAATATCGTTTAGCTTAATTCTATATTTTGGAATGTAATATCCGTATGAAACTATTCCTACCATAATTATCTTCCTAATGTTTTATGAGCGCATGCCAATGTATTTGTTGCAAGTGAAGCTAATAATGAAAGTTCACCTGCAAGAATTGCTGCAACAAAAACTTCTGTTAATTCTTCAACTTTTTGAACACCAATTATACTGCGTGCTTCTGTTTGTGTTTTTAATTTTGTTCCTCCACCAACCGTTCCTAACATAATATCGGGAAGGTATACCGAAAAATATAAATCACCATTTTCTAATACCTCGGCACTTGTTACACCTTGTGATGCTTCAACAACATGAGCTAAATCTTGTCCTGTTGCTGCAAAAAAAGCTGCTGCAATATTTGCAAAATGAGCATTAAAACCTAAAGACCCTGCCATCATTGAACCTCCCCAACATTTTTTAATAACAAGTTGATATATTTCTTCTGAAGTAGTTTTTAATACTTCAGCAATAATTTGTTTTGGGATAACAACTTCTGCCCAACCTTTTCTTCCTCGACCTGAAATAAAATTTAACCAAGCAGGTTTTTTATCAATATCATAATTACCAGCAACCGCAAGACATTCAATATTTTTTTCTTTTTTAATAAATTGACACAATATATCTGTCGCAAGAGTTACCATATTCATTCCCATTGCATCATGTGTATCATAATAAAAACGGACATATACATTTTTACCAATTTGTGTGCTATCAATTTTAATAAGTTTTAAGTGTGAAGAAGTAGATTCTGCTTGTTTTGATAATGTATTTTGATTATCTTGCAACCAATCTCTAAAACGAGCTCCTTCATTAATATTATTCACTTCAAATAAAGCACCTCTTGTTGTTCCTACATGCTCTACATGAATCATTGCTCCACCACTTTGTGTAATTACCTTACAACCACGGCTTACAGAGGCAACAAGGGCACCTTCTGTTGTTGCGAGTGGAATAATGTAGCTACCTGTTACATGTTTTCCTTTTATTTCTATTGGTCCTGCTACACCAAGTGGTAAAGTAACTGCTCCAATAAGATTTTCACAATGAACTTTTTCAACAGTATCTACAAATGTTTCACCAATTGAGCTTAAAGAAATACTTTTTTCTTCTTCAATAGCTTTTCTTCTTTTTTCATGCGTATCAAATATGCGTAAGTTCATAGTATTAATAGTCGTATTCATATATAAAATCATTTCTTATAGAAAAGGAATTCTAAAAAATCGTAATGAATACATAAACAATGAATAAGGAATAACTGCAACTAAGTAAAACAAAATAGTATATACAATTGAAAAAAATGAAAACTTTGTTGAAAATCGTATTGCTAAATACTCCAATATTATTTTCCAAGCAAGCATTGCTATTGAAAATGCAACAAAAACTATACTGAATGATGTCCCTAACAAGGAAAATGTTCGAGGTGGAGGCACTAACATGTAAAGCCATGAATTAATAGAAAACCAAATAATTGTTGGTATTAATGCGTACGCAAAAGTAAAGAGAAAGGATTGGAATGTAAATTCGCGTGTTTTTTGCATAATATTGGTTGCCATATAGAAAAAAAAGACAGTTGCTCCATAATGAAAAATTGTGAGTAAAAATAAAATACCAGGTTCATAATCATAGGGTCTAAACGTATTTGCAGAAAAAAAATAAACAAGAATAATGCCAAAAATAATTACAATTTGAAGGTAATCTGTTTCTTCACTAATTGATCGCATTGTTTTATATGGAGAAATAGCAAGTAATATAGTTCGTTGAATAACTAAAAATAAAGAAGCAATAAAACTAGAAAGAATATATTTAAAATCCATATTGAAGAACGGAAACAAGTTTTACAACAAGTTGTCCAAGTAAAACATATAACAATGTTGCTACTAAAACAGATACAGGCAAGATATATATGAAAGGCATTTTTTTTAATGGATGGGTAAAAAATTTATACAAATATGTTAACCATTTATTGCCTAAATCATTTGGTGGCAAAGTAAGTATTCTATTAAATTCGTTCTGAAGATTTCGATATGACTTGTTATTCATTTTGGAACTAGAGGGTTCCGTAGGCCTTCATGAAAGCTTGTCGAGCTCTAAATAGCAAACTTTCAGTCGATTTAAACGTTTTTAACAATTTCTCTGCTATATATCCTACTGGTTTATCCTCTATATACTTTAGTCGTAAAATGATTTGATATTCATGCGGTAGTTTTTGAAGTGTTGATTCTATCTTTTGTTGAACTTCTTTTTTTTCTAAGTCATCATCCATTACGACTGAAGCTAAACCTTCTACTACAAAAGCAGGTAGTGCAGAAAATAAAATACGTTTTAATTTTTTTCGACGAATATGATCTATAACTTTATTTCGTGCAATAGTAAACAAAAATGTTTTTAAAGAACATTGATATCTAAAATCGCGTAAACTTTCAACACATTCTATAAAAACATCTTGTGTTAATTCTTCTGAAATTTGCTTATCACGAAGTTTTTTATAAATAAAATTATGTAACTGAAGACTATATGTTTTATATAAAGAGAACAAAGCTTTTTCATCATGTGCAATAAGCTTTTCAATAATTATGGCATCATTTTCTTTATTCATAAAAGTAACCAATTATATCATTCTAAAGATACTGTGTATAGCTTTTCTCCATCGAATACATATGCATTTTCATCATACACAAAAACACCTTTTGCCTTACGAATAATACTTGAGGCTACTTGTCTATTATATTCACCATCTTTATTTAATACATATATAATGCCGGATGTTGTATCCCAAACATACACTTGTTCAATATCTGTCGTAGTAAAAATACCTGCTAACTGTGGTGTTTTTTCTGGATACTTAGTTGCAAACGGATCCGCTCCACCACTTATATACTTTAATACTTCGGATTCTTTAACAACATACAGTGCGGAATCAATTGTTATACCAATACTATCTGACAGATCAACTTCTTGGCCTTCTGGAAAATAAGAATTTTTATCTGAATAACCACCTTCAGCAACTAAATATTTATATATATCGTTCTTTTCTTTATCAAGAATATAAATATTACCGTTATAAATATGCATATCCACCACATTTCCCCAATTTTCTGCTTCTATTACTTGTTTAACTTTTGTAGTTGTTGTAAATTCATATACACCTTTTT
>CAZSUZ010000021.1:7488-10795 GCA_964610165.1 uncultured Gammaproteobacteria bacterium | reverse complement strand
GCTGCCATTCTTCGTTGATAACCAAACACCACACTCCACAACAAAATACCAAACAAAATAACAACGATTACTAAAGAAATTTTTTTTGACTGTTTAAATTGAAAACTAGATAAAAAAGGTAATGAAAAACCATGCGGAGTTTTTGGTATTGGTGGCGGTACAGTAGGAATAGTTGATACTGGAGGTGCGACAGAGGTTATTGGTGTAACTGTGGATTCTTGGGGAGGAACTAATGATTCAACTTCAGAGCCAACAGGTGGCACGGGTGGTGTAAACACTGAAGAAACAACTTGCTCCGGTGGATGTGTAGCATCGACAGATTCTTCTAATTTTTCAGATTGTGGCGGTTTAATAAATGTATTTTCAGAAGTTACAGTTTGTTGTGTTGGCATTATAATCTCAGTTTCATCTGGTGGTGGTTGTAATTCTGCAGCTTCTGGTGATAAAAATTCAACAAATAAAGAACAAAAACCAACTGCTTCTTCTGCATATTCCTCATTTATCATCTTTTCTTTTATTTCTTTTGGTGGATTTAAATCGACAAATGCCTTAATATCTTCGATTGTTCCAACGAGTTCGGTAATTTTTGCAACCGTAAAGATAGCCATGTCATACTCTTGCAAATAACCAGATGCACTTTTATCCCCATCCATCAAAAGATCAAATTCTTTTCCACGTCTAAAATAAATTTGACCTTTACCTACTGTTTTAATATATAAAATATCGTTGTATAAATAGCCTATTGCCAAATTAAAATGGGCAGGAAAATTGAGTTTTAAAAATATGTTTGAAATTTGTGACTCAAATGTAGAAAGATTTGTTATTTGTACTGAATGAAGTTCATTTTTTAAATTAGCTAATAATGATTCACCTACTTCTGGATTTATACCTTCTTCTATTGAAAGCGCGACAAAAAAGGAACCCTCGTGTAAATATCCTACAAAGCCCGTCTGCAACTGTGAGCCGCTATACCCAACTGATTGTGAAACAAGCATATTAGATTAAAAAAATTGAGACAAAAATTAGTATAAAGGCCAAGACAATTTGTAGTGATGAAATAAGTAATATAAGTCCTGAATATCTGGTGCTAAATGTTTTATTCATAACTTGTGTTTGCCTTGTCATAACTACAGCATACACTAAGTATAAAAAGGAAAACAAGACTGCAAATGCTTTTGCAAATAAAACAAAAATTGTTGTGTTTGAAATTGAGAAAAGATTTAAAATTTGTTCCATGTTTATGAGTGTGTTTGATAATCTCTCATCAGGTTATTAAGAATTTTAACAATTTCTGATGGCATTGGCACATCATGGAATTCAATATTCTGTGTAAATCCTTCAGTTTTAACCTCAACATCTCCGTAATGAAAAATTGAACCGGCAAATCCTCCTATTTTTGTTGTTATATCACTTATTTGATCTATGGTCGTTGCAGTAAATTCTTTATATAAAACACTTAGAAAGTCTAAATCTAAGATACGCTCATTTGTAACAATTCCAACTGTAAAATACCAAAACAGATAATTAAGCCAAAAATAACTAAATGTAAATATAAGTAAAAAGATAAAGAAAACACCGTTTAAGTTAGAAGGTAAAAACTGTGGAAAAACAAAAAAGCTAAGAATAGACCCTACAACTAATAATAATACGCTATTTATAATCCAATTTAATTGGGTAATTAAATGTTTTCTAATAACAAGAACTACCTGTTCTCCCTCGTGCTGAGATTCAAAGCGGATATCTGGTTTTACTAAAAATGAGTGTGCTGGATTACTATACGGTTTTGTAATATCTACCATGTTGATTCATTATAACAAAATCTCTTGCATCTATTGAACCTATAAGATATAATCATAAAGCTTGGTTATTTGAGCGATTTGGTCCCAACTCTTCCCATCCCGAACAGAGTCTTGAAACAGATCAGCGCCGATGATACTCGCTCCAAATCGGAGAACGGGGAAAGTAGGTCGTAGCCAGGCTTTTTTTATGGATAAAATTAAAGTCCTGAAGGGGAAATTGATTTTACATCTGAAAAACTTATTGTTGTTGGGACAACAAAAAGTGAATCATTTACTTCTTCTTTTTTGCAACTTTCTGCAATATTTGACATAACAGAAGAATCAATAGACATACCTGGTTGAGCTTCACTAATCATGGAAGATAACGAGTCAAAACTCATAATATTCCAGGAAGATAACATTTCAAATATTGAAATATATTGACTAATACCACACATTTTTTCTCCCGTGAGCTTATTTTGTTCCCAATTATAGGCACAATCACCTTTTAGTACTGCAGTTGCAGTTGTATTTTTTGTTTTATATACCGCATAGACATTTTTATTTTTTATAGAAATATCTGCATCTATTGTTTTATCTTTATATACACAACGATATGGGCCATTTAGATCTAGTTTCATATTGGTTTTAGCTGTGGATTGTTTTTTTTTAACAATTACATCTTGAGAAATAATTGTTGGTGTTACTTGTTCTGCTAGAAATGTTGCTTTTTGCGAAGAAGAGTTTATAAAAAAAGCCAGAATAAGAACTATAATTGGTAAAAAAATTACAAATCGTGATATAAATTCTAATCTCTTATGCTCCTGATCCATAATTTCATTTTAGAACAATTTTCCATCTGGTTGTTGTTCAATTTGTTTTGGTAGTTCTTCCATTGATTTAAGTTCTGCAATAGACTTACCCATTATACTTTGCAAATCTCCATGCATTCCTAATGTATTATCAAGTACATTTCTTAAATTTTTTTCCTCTCGTGACCATTTTTGCGCAAACCATCGACGCTCTTTTTCTATTTCTCCCTGCATATTGGAAAATGCCTCAATTATTGCTTCAACTCTATGGCGAAACTCTGTACTCGTAATATACGAGTATAAGACTGTCATTTTATCTTTCTGGCCAGTCATATTAGATTTTGCTGAATGTAGATCTATTAGCTGATTACGCAATGCATACGCCATACCAGTTATACAATCAAACTCACAAACCCATACACCATCTACTATGCCAAATCTCTTTACACCATCTGGAACAACTTGAGAAATAATAACTGCAAGTTCTGCTTTTACTTGTCGTTGATCACTCTTTAATTTTTCAACCCATTGGTGACTCCATGCTTTTGTACGTTTCATTTCCCAAATAATGGTGCCACATTGTTTACCAGGAACAGCATTTACCACTTGAATAATGTCAGCTCCAGTTATTCCTTTTGGTACAGGTTTTATTTCATCATAAGGAAATTCACGTTGAAGAAGTTCTTCAACTGCAAGTTCTAAAATTTCTCCTTGCAT
>CAZSUZ010000021.1:3368-7388 GCA_964610165.1 uncultured Gammaproteobacteria bacterium | reverse complement strand
ACTTCAACTTCTTTTGCCGTTTTGTCTTTTTCTTCTTCAATACGTTTTTTACTTAGCTCAATAAGACGAGATCTTTCATCTTCTGCTTTTTTTCGCTCTTCTTCTAACATTACTTTATATTTTTCATCAATTTCATGCGTAAGAGCTTCAGTAAGCTGAATTTGTTTTTTACAATGAGGACATATAATCGAGTCTGACATACAAAAAAATTAAATGAATTAATTATTATTTGGTAAAGGAGCCAAGAACAGTATTTACGAGAGAAAGAACAATACTAAATAGAACTGCCCATAAAAAGTTAGTTACTTCAAATCCCTCTACTATTCCGCTCACAATCATAATCATGAGCCCATTAATAATAAGGGAAAAAAGACCTAAAGTCAAAAAATTAATTGGAAGTGTCAAAATAGTTATGATTGGTTTTACAAATGTATTCATAACGCCAAGAACTACTGAAACAACTAAAGCTGTAATAAACGTATCAACTTTTACACCAGCCTGTAAAAGAAAACCAGTTATCATAACTGAAAGTGTGTTGATTAAAAGTTGTACAATAAATCCCATACTTTTAAGATTATCAAAATGAAGGAACATGTCAAGGGGAGATTGTGTTAAAAACCCGTAAGAAAAATTTGCATTTTATATTTTAGATTTATAATAGTTATATGATAGAAATTGTACTTGTATTCTTAATATTACTTTTTGTATTAGGATATATAGATATTCCAAATCTTCCGTTGCGCGATATTTCATTATTTAATTTGTTTGGACAAAATATATCATTATATGATTTGCTTATTTTCCTTGTTATTTTATGGGTTATAGAGCTTTTGCCATGGCCATTTAGAGGAATTGCAATGGCGTTGCTTGTGCTATGGCTACTATCATTTTTTAGTATTATTGTCATTGCAGGATTTTCAAATATTGTCGTTCTTGCAATCATTGTAGGAATTATTGCTTATATTATTCAAGGAATCAAAGCGTCATGAAGATTTATTTTGCTACGTAGCTTGTAAATAGTTGAGCGCAACTATTGCCGTAACATTCACCACAACTATATAAAAAGTTGCCTTCTATGGCTTTCTTATGTATTGCAGAGTTCATCCACCAAGTAAAAACATCATTTTCATCTGGTCCATATTTCATATTTTCTGTAATCCAATATGGTAAATTTCTGTTATACAAACCTCCATGAATATTTCCAGAAGTAAAAATCTCATCGTATAATTCTGGCCCTCTTTCTTTCGCTAATGAACATAATTTTTCTTCTTTCTGATAAGCAGGAAGACCTAAAGAAGCACGATGTGCATTAATCATATCAAGTAATGTATCTGAGTTAAGAGAAGGTGGTTTTTCAGCCGTAGAAGGGACCGTGGGGGAGATTGTGACTGTAGTTTTAGAAACAGATATTACTTCTTTCGAAGTTATATCCTTAGTTTTTTTATCTGCTCCTACGACAGCGCATATCTTATCTTCTTCACTCCTTGGAATACCTTTCATTTCAGCCGAAACAGTTCTTGTTCCACTAATTATGTATAGCAACAGAAGAATACAAAAACTGTATCTTCGCATAGTCGCAAGTGACATATGTAAGCGTATATTGTATCATATTGGTATGAAAATTTCCTTTTTTGAAGTTCAAGGATGGGAACAACAATTAAAAAATGCTTTTCCAGAAGCAGTATTTACAGATCACCGCATTGACGCTGAAAATGTAGATCAGTATCAAGATACGGAACTCATTTCGTGTTTTGTATACTCGGATTTATCTAAGCCTGTTTTAGAAAAATTACCTAATTTAAAGTGTATTGCTACTCGCTCAACAGGTTATGATCACATAGATATAGCATATTGTCGTGAAAAAGGAATTATTGTGGCAAATGTACCTGAATATGGCAGTAGCACAGTAGCAGAATATACATTTGCCTTAATTATTAATCTAACAAGAAAAATATATCAATCAGTAAACCAGGCAAAACAACTTAACTTTAATCATGATGAAATTCGTGGTGTAGATTTATTTGGAAAAACAATTGGCATTATTGGACTCGGTAAAATTGGTATCAATGTTGCTCGCATAGCTAAAGGATTTCAAATGAATATAGTGGTATTTAATAGATCTCATGATGATAAATTAGCTTCTGATATTGGGTTTACATATGTTGATTTAGATACACTTTTAGCTCAATCAGATATCATTTCATTACATTTACCTCTTACACCAGAAACGAAACATATTATTAATACAGATTCTATTTCCAAAATGAAAAAGGGTGTATATCTTATAAATACTGCAAGAGGTGGACTTATCCAATCTGAAGCCTTAATGAATGGATTAAAAAATAATATTTTAGGTGGGGTGGCACTTGATGTGCTTGAAGAAGAACAAAGCCTTACAGATGAAGCTGCAGTTTTAAGTAAACATTATCAAAAAGATGTGGATTTAAAAACTCTTGTCTTAGATCATTTACTTATTAATCATCCAAATGTACTTATAACGCCTCATAATGCTTTTAATAGTCTTGAAGCTTTACAAAGAATTGACGAAATAAGTATTAAAAATATACAAAGTTTTTTAGCTGGCCAGCCAAGTAATTCGATCTCTTAATATTCCTCAGTTTGTATCTTTCTTTTTATTTCGTCAATCTGATTTTGTATTGTAATTCTTGCTTCTGCCGATGCTTCTTGTAATTGACCTTCAAGCTGTTTAAGTTTAGCTTTCCATTTATCAATATGAGCATCTGTCATGGTATTTCACCTCCTTCAAGTATTAACTTATAACTCTTTGTTATTTTTATGATATAAACCCATGTTAAACCTAAAATAACAAAAATATGTTTAAATTTTATAAAGTATGCGTAAGAGAAATTTATTATACTCATACTATGAGGTTCACAAATAATATAGAAAAAAGTATTAAACATTTTAATAAAAGTAATGGTTCTCAAATTGCAGCAGCACTTTCATACTATTCACTATTTGCACTTGGACCAATCTTTCTTATTTTATTTTTTTTCTTAGAATTATTCCTTTCAGATATTCAAACTCAAAATACAATATTGAGTGAACTTTATATTATTTTCCCAACAGATATGGCTTTTGTTCTTGGGAATATTATTCAAAATATAGTTAATTTTGAAGCACCTACTTCAATTTCAGGTATTATTGGAATTACAATTTTACTTCTAAGTTCAACCACCATTGTTAGAGAGCTTCAAAAAGCTCTGAATGTTATTTTTGAAGTTAAACATCCGGATAAGATATCAGTTTCCAAAAAGCTGCAAAATAGAATTATCTCTTTTGCATTCCTAATTATTTTAGGTGCACTAGTATTATTGTCATTTATTTTAAATACATTACTAAATGTTGTTGGAAAATATATTTCCTTATACATTGGATTCGATGCCGTGGGACTTTATTTCATTAATCTAAGCATTTCGTTACTTTCTGTTTCACTCTTATTTTCCTTATTATTCAAATATCTTCCGGACTCAAATTTAGATTGGCAAGACATTCTAATGGGTGGATTTATAACAGGAATGCTTTTTACTATTGGTAAAAATATAATTGCCTACGTATTAGGTCATACTAATTTTGGAACGTTATATGGAGCAACTGGAACAATACTTATATTCCTTATTTGGGTTTACTACACTTCAATAATATTTCTATTTGGAGCTTGTTTAACTTACATTTTTGCAAAACAAAGTGGTCGCATAACAATTAATTAAGAAGATATATTGCAAAATTTAAAATTGATGCAAATGTTACCCAACAAATATAAGGTATAAATAAATATCCTGCTACTTTTGAAATACTATACATATATTTTGCTGTCAATAAAATTGCAAAGAGCAACATTATTATTTCAATAAAAGCTAACAGTGGGGATTGTAACCCAAAAAAAAGTATTGACCAAACAGCATTGAGCACTATTTGAACACCAAATAGAATAAGTGATTGCGTTCTTTTTGTAGACTTCTTAGATTGCCAAGTAATATATAAAGAAATCCCCATTAA
>CAZSUZ010000021.1:0-3268 GCA_964610165.1 uncultured Gammaproteobacteria bacterium | reverse complement strand
GCAACACTTTGATTAAAAATTGGATATGGATTTTCTGGTTCTTCCAATTGTTCTTTTTGTGCTTTTACTAATGCATTCTGCCATGCTGTTTCCCACTTTTCATTTTCTTTTATTATTTCTTTTACTACTATTTCCTTTTCTGGCGGAATAATAATTAAATATTCATAATTAAATGGTTGCCACATTAACATAAATTCTTCATAGGAGTAGCGTATATTTCCACCTTGATATGAATCATCTTGTATAAATTCTTGTGTTAAGTCATCATAACCACGAACAACGCGATAATGTCCGATATCTTCATTTGGATTTAACCATGTACGAACAATAAAAGGAATATCATTTGCAATAAGTAGTTTTGCTATTTCAAGTGATCCATTTGGTCTATGATACGTGATAAAATTTTGTTCTTCAGCAAATGCTGCAAGTTCTGGAAGTGTTACAGATTTATCGTCATTATTTCCTTGAGAATTTTGATATGGCCTTAGTTGTTGACCAATTATATCTTGCGATATATTCATGTTGTAGTATGAAAGCAACATTGATAAACTTGCTGGACCACAATTATTAAAAGATTGAAATATTTGTGTTTGTTGTGGAATAATTTTTGTTTGAGAAGGAGCATTTATTATAATTGTAGGAGTAGGTGTAATTGTAACTGTTGGGGTTATTTTTGCGGTTAAAAATGTATCATTATAATTAGTTGATCTGTTAAAGGTATATACTCCAACTAATAATCCCACTATTCCAATACTAAAAATGTTTCTTATTAATCTCATACTCATAGCCTTCTATTCTACCATACTGATATAAATTATATGAAAAAAATAATTACTATTATACTTTTTGCCCTACTTGTATGTACTCAAGTAATTACCATACGTAATTATTCATCCAGTGGTAACGTTGCTGGTATTAAAGAATCTAAAAAACAGTATTGGTTTATGTTGCATAGAAAATCTGAAGTAGAAAAATTTTATTATGGCGAACCGGGTAATGCACAAAATAGTACACTTATAAAAACATTTCTGGTTAAAACTGGCATACCTGGCCAAAAGCCAACTCCTTTACCTTCTCTTGCTGGACGTGAATACTGGATTATTGTAGATAAACAAGAAGCATTCGATAACCTAGAAACTGCACCCTATTTTCTTACTCTTGATATTCCAATAGACGAAAATGAACCATATGGCCCATCTCCTTATTTAGAATGTAATGGCCAATGTAACTGGGAATTACCAGGTTATTTCGGTCTGCACGGCATTGCTGGCGATACTTCTAAGTTATCACAAGAAAATGAAGGAAGTTCTGGATGTATTCGTCATACCGATGAAGATATTACTTATTTATATAATTTATTGCATCCTTCTAAAGAAGAAATTCGTTATTACATTCAAGATATTTAATGCTCAATTTGTTTTAATTCCGTTTCATTTCTATATTGTTGAATCACTTCTTTTGGAGTAAGAGCTCTTGCTATCAAAAACAAAATTGGGATCAGAATAAAATCATCAATTTGTCCAAATACAGGAATAAAATCTGGTATTGCATCAAATGGCATTATTGCATAACCAATTATTAATCCATAACAAACTTTTGCAATGAATGGAGTACGTTTATCAAAAACCACACGCTTATAAATAGTAATTTCTTGCCTAAAACGTTTACTTAGTAATAATATATTTTTAAACATACTCTTATGTTAATAAACAAATATAAAAATACTGTAGGAAGTATTATTCTGTCATTTTATAAGCAATAATTATTCCAAGAATGCCACCCACCCCATTAAAAAATATAGTTGTATACGATAAAAAAGGTGCTCCAAAAAAAGTAGGGATATACCCACCAATTAATGAACCAACAATCATTCCAAACATTACAGCAGATTTTTGAGACATATATGTATTATATGTTCATTATAGCCTGATTCATTACTGATGCAATATGCTTAATTCTGTTTTGATCTAGATGTAAACCTAAAGGTAAGTAAAAAATTGTTCTATTTTTTGACCATACAGAATCATTTAATTCTGCCCGAATATATATCCCTTTCGATCTTATATAAGAAATAATATGTTTTTCTAAAGATTTCTTTATGATAATTGGAAATCCTCGTAATTCTTTTTCATCTTCTTTTGAAAAAAATGGAACATAATAATTGTTATCTTTATTTAAATGTGATTTATAAATAGTAACTTGCTCCACTTTTGTACGTTTAATTTTATTAAAATCTAACTGATAATATAGCTTTCCAAAAAAATGTGGGCAATAACCAGAATTCTGTATGTTTCCAATAAGATCATAACCTTTTAACATAAACCATTCTGCTAGTAATCCAAATTTGTTAAAAATATATGTCTGATTTATAAAAGAACATTGCATTAAAATCCATAAAAAAATTACTGACCATGAATAGAACAATGTGTTATTTGAACCATATAATTGTGAAATTAAATTAGTCCTTCCAACAATTAAACTTCCTTGTAATGGAACTACTTTCCTAAAACTATTCACAAGAACATGCCTTTCTGAATAAATCTTAATTTCTGATGGATTTGTTGCTCTATGTACACAATCTTCTATAATAAAAATCTTATTACCAAGTGTTTGTATAAAATCTTCCGTAACAAGCTTATTACTTATTCCAACAGGATGAAATAAAACAACAAGTGTTGCATTATATTGTTTAATTTTTGCTAATAGTTCTTCTCTATTTGGTTGCAGATTATTATCTACTTCATAATAAATTGCTTTTAATCCATGTTCTTGCATATTATGTATTACATCAATACAAAAAAAAGATGGGACTAAAATAACAGCATTTTTTTTAATTGAAAAAGATCTTAACAAATCCCACAACCCATCTTCCCATGAAAGATATATTTGTGATGAAATACCTTTGGGTAAAGTTTGTGTAGTTTTTTTGAAATACGTTTTACTAAAGACTGGTTGAACTGGAATCATATTTGGAATTAGATTTATATTTTTGTTAGACTGTAAACATGGTTGCTTTTGTAATATATATTGCTGCTTTTATTTCGTTATGGTTTGGAGCTGGTTTAATTATTACGAGTGTTGATAAATTTTCAAAATCTTTGAAAATATCTTCATTTGCTACTTCATTTTTTATTTTAGGTATTTTAACATCTATTCCAGAATTATCTGTAGGAATTACCTCAATTGTAAAAAATGACCCAGAAATATTTGTCGGAAATTTACTTGGTGGTGTAATAATAATTTTTCTATTAATAATTCCATTGCTGGC
>CAZSUZ010000020.1:2914-26724 GCA_964610165.1 uncultured Gammaproteobacteria bacterium | reverse complement strand
TAGAAACTCTTCAAAAAGAATTTTCAGAAAAATCTCATCATACGGCTAATACATTGTATATGTTATTAAAAAATGGAATAGTTTGTTCAACAGCTTCTTTGGTAACTGTAAAAGATGGAGATATTATTAATGATGGTGAATTTATAGGCGATGAATATGAAGTTTTAGGTGATCCGACAGAAGGAGCATTGTTAAAATTGGCAAAAAAACTGGGTGTTGAACCAGATGAAATTCGTAAAGAATGGCATTTATTAGATGAAATTCCTTTTGATTCAATTAAAAAGAGAATGTCAGTTATTGCTAAAGATGGAGATTCAATTGCTTTTTCTAAAGGAGCACCTGAATCTATCTTAGAAATAAGTACAAAAATGCTTATAAATGGTCGTGAAATTGCTTTAACAGCAGATAAGAAAAAGGAAATAGATACGGTGTTAAAAGAATGGGCAGCTCAAGGATTGCGTGTGCTTGCTTTTTCTTATGTAAATAATAAAAAAGTTAAAGAAATTGAGCAAGATAATGTATTTATTGGTATGACTGCAATTCATGACCCACCACGTAAAGAAGCTGCAGAAGCATTAAAAAGAGCATTTTCTGCAGGGATAAAAGTGGTTATGATAACTGGAGATAATGAAAAAACTGCTGAAGCAATTGGTAGTTCAATTGGATTATTAAATAAAGGTGAAGCAATTCTTCGTGGAGATCAGATTGAATCATACACAGACGAGCAGTTGTTAGAAGTACTTCCTAACACTAAGATTTTTGCCCGTGTTACACCATTTCATAAAAGTAGAATTGTTGCACTATATCAAAAACTTGGTGAAGTTGTAGCGGTAACTGGAGATGGAGTAAACGATTCTATTGCACTAAAACAGGCTGATGTTGGTATTGCAATGGGCAAGATAGGAACAGATGTCGCAAGAGAAACTGCAGATATGGTTATTACGGACGACAATTTTGCAACGATCGTGAATGCTGTCGAGGAAGGAAGGAATATTGTAAATCGTTTAAAGAGTTCGATAAGATATTTATTGACAGGAAATCTTTCAGAAGGATTAGTCCTCATAACAGGATTAATGCTTGGTTTACCTCATATTTTTTTACCAATTCAACTTTTATATATAAATCTTATCTCAGATGGAATCCCTGCATTAACATTTGCCTTTACTCCAAGTGATGAACGTGTTATGAAAGAAAAACCAGGAAACAATGACTTATTATCTTCTCATACCATTACATATATTTTGACAAGTGGTTTAGCAGCTACTGCAATTGTTGTTTCATTATTCTATTTACTGTTACCACAAGGAGAAATGATAAGTCGCACAGCAGCATTTAGTGTAATGGCAATGATTCAGACGTCTATCTTTATAGATATATGGTTTTCACATAAATCTTCTAAACAATCCTATGCATATTTCTTTTCAAGTTTATTTATGATAACTGTGTTATTCCCAATAGTAGGACAATTTATTATTCTCAATGTACCTTTTGTCGCTAATCTATTTAATACAACCACTGTTAATTACTCTCAATTTTTCTTGTTTTTTAGTATAGCGGCATCTTTATGGATTCTCAGACATGTTGTAAAAAGAATAATTCGCCTATTTTAGTTTAGTAATTTTACAATTGCTTGAGCGTCAATTTCTTCATAGTGAAGGAGTTCTTGAGGTTCACCTGAACGAGGAATCTTTGACACGGCTAAATGGTCAAATTTAATGCCTTCTAGACCTTTTAAAGAGGTCATAACTGCATCTCCAAGTCCGCCAATTGGGTAATGATCTTCAACAACAATAACATGCTTGGTTTTTTGAGCATAACTTCTTATTGTTTCTTCATCAAGAGGTTTTACAGAATAAGCATCAATTACAGCTACTTCAATTCCTTGAGCATGTAACTCTTCATACGCTTTTAATCCTTCATGAAGAGTAATACCAGCAGCAATAATAACTGCAGAATCTTTATCTGAAGATTTAACTACTTTAGACCCACCAATACTAAAAGTATCATTTTTATCATATAACAAAGCTGTCTTTTCTCTTGTTAACCGTAAATAAGAAAGTCCCTTATGTGTAGCAATCTGTTTTACTAAACTTATTGTTGAATAAGCATCAGATGGATAGAGTACAATCCCTTCCAAAATTGCTCTCATCATAGCTATATCTTCAAGAGCCATTTGTGAAGAACCGTCAACGCCAATGGACACACCAGCATGAGATCCTACTAATTTTACATTTGGATCAGAATATTGTGCCATTCTTATTTGGTCATATGCGCGTGACAAAAATGCAGCAAATGTAGAAGCAAACGGAATAAGTCCTACTTTACTCATACCAAGTGCAACTGAAACCATATTCTGTTCTGCTATGTACATTTCAAAAAATCTATCTGGAGCAACTTCTTTAACTTTTTCAGCAAAAGTTGAGTTTGAAGTTTCTGCATCTAGCACTACAACGTATGGATTCATTGTAATTTCTTTTAATGCTTCACCGTAAGCTTCTCTGGTAGCCATTTTTTCTGTAATTGTTATTTTTGGATTTATATCAACTGTAAGTTTTTTAAGTTCAATTTGTTCGGGAATTAAAACTTCTGCGGTCATTTTTGTATCAACTGTACCAATTTCATCTAATGCTTCTTGCAGTTTATCTTTAGGCAATGGTTTTCCATGCCAATTATCTTTATCAGCTAAAAGGGAAATGCCTGCACCTTTTTTAGTTTTTGCAATAATCATTGTTGGTTTTTCTGATTGAAGGAATTGGTCTTTAACAGTTTTAAAAGCTACTTGTACATCTTCTAATGAGTTTCCATCTTCAACCAAAATAGTATTCCAGCCAAATGAACGAATACGGTCTTCATAGGTATCAATATCCCAACCAAGCATAGTTTCACCACGCTGGCCAAGACGATTTACGTCTAAAATACCAATTAAATTATTTACTTTATAATGTGAAGCAACTTCCATTGCTTCCCAAACTTGACCTTCAGCAATTTCAGAATCTCCAAGTAATACCCAAACATTTGGTTCACGTTTTAAATGTGTTTTATGAAGTTTTTCTTGTAATTTTATGCCTAAAGCCATTCCTAAACCAGCAGACAGTCCTTGACCTAAAGAGCCTGTTGCCACGTCTACATATTTAAAACGTGGAGTAGGGTGACCTTCAATATTTGAAGTAAATTTACGTAATGTCATGAGTTCTTCATAAGAAAGTTTTCCTGCTACATGAAATAGTGAAAAATAGAGTGGAGAAGCGTGCCCTTTTGAAAAAATAAGTCTGTCATTAAAAATATATTCTGGGTTATCAAAGTCATAATGAAAATAGTTGTCAAACATCAAAACTGTCATAAGTTCAACAGCAGATAATGAAGAAGTGGGATGACCAGAACCTGCAGTTGTAGTAGAAGTTACAATATCATAACGTAATAATCTGGTTATATCTTGAAGTTTTTTTGATGTCATATGAGCATCAGTATACCAAAAATGAGTTTAAATCAAATCAGAATTATTTAAGTTATTTAAAGACTTATAATATTTGATATAATACTGCTATGACAGAACGAAAGAGATTTAGACCATATGACCCCAGAGTATTTATTGATGCAGATAATGCATTTAGTTTAGTATTTGAAAATCAAGATTTACCTAAAAGAGACAAATCTAAACCTCAGTCTGCAGACTTTGTCCAGATGCGTCAGGATACACCTTCATATAGCTTTATATATGAATATGGGTATCAAGATAAAAATAAGAGAGAAAAATATATTAAACAATATATTCAAAGTTTAGAAGATCCTCATCTACAAGTGGAACAATTAATTCATAGAAGTTCACATTTAGGTAAAAATAATTTTGTTTGTAGCACTAAGATTGTAGAAGGAAAAAAAACGAGAAGTTTTGTTGAATCTCAATATAATGGGGTAAATTATCTAAGTGGTAATATTCACTTATATCCGTATATCGTTGAGAATGATCAACAAGAACTCATTGCTCAAATTACAAACTATCAAGATGCAGCAGATCAATTTGGCCAAATCCAAGATGCAATTAATAGAGGAGAATCCATGCTTAGATTTATACATCCGGGACAGCTTGGCACATATTCTGTATATGTCCCACTTTTATTAAACGATATTGTCACACGAGATTTGTTTAAGTATTTTAATAATCCTAAATTACCACAAATAGAAGACTTCGTTATAATGCCTGAAGAACTTGATTTTTATGTTGAATTATCTTCTTTTAATTAATTATCTTGTAATCTGAAAACTTTGTACTTGTTTAAGTAATTCTGCTGCTTCTTTATTTTCTTGAAAGTGTTTTCTTACAGGTTCAACAAGTTCATTTAATTTTTCTGCAACTGCAGTTTTTAAATCCATTGGGTGAATCTCTTTTGTTTCATATTTTTTAATCAAATCTGCATATCCTTCAATTTTCATTGGGCCACCCCATTTTTCTGGACGATCTATAGTTATTGTGTCAAATTTTTCAAAAATAATATATTTACAATATTCAAGAACAGGATTTTCATCAATAATTCCTTCTGGTGCCCATGCTTTATTCATTTTGCGTTTAATATCTTCATACGTATCTGTCATAAAGATAGAGGTGTCTGGTTTAGATTTAGACATTTTAAGCGCAATTGTGCGTGTCGTTTTGTCAGCATCGCCAGTTTCTACAGGTTTACCAAGACCCATAAGCATATGATGACTAATAACTACTGGTTTCCAATAGCCAAGCTGTGGTCCAATTTCTCGTGCAAGCATATTAACTTTACGTTGATCCATGCCAAGTTGTGTAATTTTTGCTCCAAGCATAAAAATATCAGCGCATTGCATACAAGGGTAGATAATCTGTGCAGCTGTTAAATCCATAGACTCTTCGCGACCCATAATTTCTGCGGTACGAATAAATCTTTTTAATGAATTAGTTTTTGCAATATTTAAAACAAGTTTCCAGTAATCATCACGTTTTACATAATCTGATGCCCAATGGAATTCCACATTCTCTAAATCCATGCCGCAGGCTTTCCAAACTTCTATAAAGTATTTTCCAGTAATTTTTATTTTCTCTAAATCACCACCCATTTTGTTGTTGGCATATGCATGCCAATCGGCGACCCACATTTTAAATTTTATTCCCGCCTTGGTCATTTTGTTAACATTAATAGTACGGAGGATTCCTTGCGCTATATGCATCTGTCCCGATGGTTCAAAGCCGTCGTATGCAATAAGGTTTGGATCTTGGTCGAGAAGTGTTTTTAAGTCTTCTTCAGTAATAATTTCTTCACCAACTTGTTTTATAAGATTTATTTTTTCGTCAGTTGTCATACGGAGAATTATATCAAAAGTATTTACTTTTTAAATAAAGAACAAAAATATTGACTTATAGTATATGTATGATACAATATGATATTGTTATTTTTCATTAAATTATGTCAAATTTTAGAGAAATGGGTATGTTTTTAACAAAATCAGCACTTCTTTTATCATTAAGTGCTTGTGGCGGAGGAAATGCAGGAGAAGTCAATGCATCCTCATTTGAAAATGCTACACCTGTACCTCAACGAGTTCTACTCGGATGTAGGCAAGTTAACTTTGGTGATACAGCATTTGGAATAGCGTTGGAGATGGATGGCAGCGCCAATTCTACAATAACCATTAATGGTGGGGAAGAAAAAAATGTAATTGAAGCTGGTATTTTACCTCTTAACGAACAACATGGCATTAAGCCAGAAGTATGTATATACGAGGTAAAATAAGAATGATCTTGCATTGCAAGTACAGCATGATATACTTATTAACGTTTATTTTTCGTTATTTCAGCCTTAAGCTGAAGGAAATTGGTATAACTATAGTGGAATCACAGTCAAGTACAATCCGCTCCTTACAAAGAGATACAAACGTATCTTCTATTGTATTAAAACTTCTTAATTTAGTTACTACAAGTAAATATTCTTTTTCAATTGAAGGGAGGTGAGTTATATGGGTAAAAAATTATATGTAGGAAATCTTTTATACGAAGCAACAGATGATCAATTAAGAGATCATTTTAGTCAAGCAGGAAATGTTGTATCAGCACAAGTAATTCGCTTTGCAGATAGTGGCAGATCTAAAGGTTTTGGTTTCGTAGAAATGGAAACAGAAGAAGAAGCAGAAAAAGCTGTTCAGATGTTCCATGAACAAGATTTTATTGGACGCAATATTATTGTAAACGAAGCTCGACCAAAAACTGAAGGTGGAAACCGAGGTGGATTTGGTGGAGGCCGTGGCAGATTCAACCGTGATAATCGTCGTTTCGGCGGTGGTAATGGCGGTGGAAGAGGTCGTTTTAATCGCGATAATCGTGATGAAAATAGATCAAATGACATGGGAAATGATGATATGGGTATGGATGTTGATCTTGGAATGGATCAAGAATAATACTCTCATTACAAAAAAGGCAGGAGATTCTTATAGGATCCCTGCTTTTTTTTGTGGTCTTCACAAGGCTATAGGTATAGTGAGTACGGGTATATGAAGGTTTAGCAATTATTACTGTATTTATATTAAAATAAATTTTGATTTTTTAAAAGTTATCCACAAAATAAGAAGAAGTGGCAAAAAAAGATAGCAGATATCTTTAAATAAACTGTGACAGTAGTAATTCGACCTTTTTCTTTATCTGAACTGTTACTTTAACCATAATTATCCCTACATTACTTTGTCCATAGAGTACTAAACCGCCAAGTGGAGATAATATTATTGATGGGAGGGCCATTAAATCTTCTTCACCTTGAATTAATTGAATAGATTTAATGCCATTTGTTAGATAATTATGAATATTTTTTTGGAGTTGCTTAACTGCTGATTTTTGAATTTTACCTGCGGGATTTTTTGAAAAAGAGGGTATTTGTAACATCTTAGTAGGAAGATATTCTTCTCGCTGAGTTCTTTTATCAATAATCTGAATATCTGGAGTGAATCCTTGCTTTGTAAGTGATTCCGAAACTACATCGCCAACACTAATAATAATAGGGAAGTGTTGTTTTTTAATAAGACTTATTGCTTTTTTTGCTGTTGTAATAGTGTTTTTATTACTTGTTGTTATCATATCGCCGAAAGGTTGTCGTAATGATTCTCTTAAGTGTTTAGGTAGAATAAGTGAATCCTTTTTTTTAAATAAAAAACCATAATTTAAACCTTCACTATTAATTTCTCCTTTACGAATTCTTCCGGACCTAATAATTTTTCTATCTTCTGATTTTATAAAATCGACACGAATAACTTTAAGTTTTATAAAACCATTTTGAATTCGTTTTTTATTAAGTAAGAGAACATTTTTAATTGTTTCTTTTGTAGCAATTATTGAGTCCATAGTATTATCTGTACTTGCTGGACCAAAAATATCATTAATCTTCACGATAGTTGCTTTTGATTGAAGTTTATGAAGATTGAGATAATCGAGAATATATTGTTTTCTTACCTCAAAAGGTTCAATAGCTTGATTAAATTCTTTATCTGTTAATAAATTATCAGTTGTTATACCAATAGTTACCTGTTTTGCAGATTTAAATGCAATATGTAATAAATGTTCATGACCTTTATGAAAATGATCAAAAGTGCCACCTACAGCTACATGTTTATACATAAAATTGATTTTTATTATATCAAATTAGTCATGAGCCTAAATGATTATATTATTTGAACTCAATTTGGATTGTTTTGATAGTCTAATGATATAAATAAAAAATAATAACGCAAAATATGATTCTAATGGCTTGACATCCTTATTAATATATAGATATACTGAATAATGTAAGAACTGTAAGGTTTATTTATTAAAATACTCTCATTCTTACTATGAAGCTCCAATATAAAATATGCTGAATAATTTACTTAACAGTAAACGAGTAGATATTAGAACCCTTTTTGTGAAGGGATTTATTTTTACACTTCTAATTTTTGTTATTGCAAATTATCCAGTAGAGGCTGTCACGACAAATACAATTACTACTTCAAGTGAATTTAAGAATGGGCAGTTTACTAATACGGAAAGTACTTCTAAAGAAGGTGAGCTTAAGTTGGAACCAAATGGAAGTTGGGGCGCCAGATCTTGGAGAACACCATATTTAGCATTGAATGATGGTACGACATTTGCTAATGATGGAACCAATACGTATATGCTTATTGGTAGAGATATACGATTTGTAAAATATTTACCAGACGAAGATAGATGGCAAGAATTAGCTTCTTCTCCCCACATGGCATATAGTGGGGCAGACATGAAAGTCATTGGAGATAATATTTATGTTATCTATGGTGGATATCAAAAATTCTTTAGTAAATACTCAATTAGTAATAATACTTGGTCAGAATTAGACGATTTACCTGATTTTGTATTTTCTGGAAGTTCTATTCAAAGTGATGGAACTAATTTATTTCTATCAAGAGGCGCAAACACAACAGATTTTTGGAAATATAATCCATCTACAGAAGCTTGGACAGTATTAGCCTCACCACCTGCATCTCTTTCTACAGGTGCAGATTTAATATTTGATAATAGTACAGGTACAGATTATCTTTATACGCCAAGAGGTGGTAATACAACAACATTTTATAGGTATGATATCTCTGGAAATTCATGGTCCACTATGACAGTTGCACCTGCTACTTTAAATGATAATGGTAATATTACAGCTGCAAACGGATATATTTATGTATTAAGGGGTTCTGCAACAACAACATTCTACAGATACACAATTGCAAGTAATACATGGTCTACAATAACTGCTGCGCCTATTGCGACAAGATATGTTGGTATTACTTATAATGCAACTGAAGATCTTATTTATGTTTTTAGAGGTAACGGAACGTATGATTGGTGGAAGTATAATCCAGATGATGATACATTCTTAGGACCAGTAGATTTACCCAATACGCCAGGTACAGGAGCAGATTTAATTTATGGTAATAGTAGTATCTATTTTAGAAGGGGAGCAAGTACAAACTCATTTTATAGATATGATATTGCAAGTAGTACTTGGATAACTGCTAATACAGCTCCAGCTACTTTTGGAGATGATACTAAGGGAATCAGAGCTGATACATACCTGTATTTTTTACGAGGAAGTAATACAAATACATTTTACCGTTACGATACAACTGGAGGAGGATGGATATCTTCAACAACGGCACCTGCTGGTGTTAATTATGGTGCTAGTTTAGCTTATACAGGAAGTGGTGATTATATTTATGCTACAAGAGGAGGTCTTACTACAACATTTTGGCGTTATAGCATTAGTGGTAACTCTTGGAGTGATGCTGCTGTTGCAGACTTACCAACAGGAGCACTAGTGGGATATGGATCTCGGTTAGTTTCAGATGGAACAGATATTTATGCTATTACTGGGAATGGTATTGCGAAAATGTATAAATATACAATTGGAACAGATACATGGTCATTAGTTGGAACTGTACCATTTGCTCCGTATTATGGTACTGATATAGTTTTTTATAATGGCAGAATTTATGCACAATCAGGGCATTATAAAACAGATTTTTGGGAATATATAATCTCATCTAATACATGGAGACAGCTTCCTAACATGACTGGTTATTATGCAAATGATATTGGACCATATAATGGAGGTTCAATTGCAGCAGATACTTCTGCTGGATTACTATACTCAATTAATGGTACGTCAATATCTAGATTTTTAACATTTGATCCTGAAGCAACTAATTATCCTGCATCAGGAACGTGGACAAGTAATGTTTTAGATTTAACGTATGTTTCAGCTTGGACAAGTTTAAGCTATTCATCAACCGAACCATCTGATAGTGATATTACGTTTCAGACAAGATCAAGTGCAAATAAAGCTACTTGGACTAACTGGGAATCAGTAACAAGTGGAACAATCCCTTCAACTGCACAACGATATATACAAATTAAAGCGACATTAGCATCTAGTAGTGATCAATCTCAAACACCCGTTTTATATTCAGTTTCAGTTAATTATAGCGGTGATACAACCCCTCCATCGAATCCAACTACAGTTAATGCGTCATCTCAATCTGTAAGTGGTGCAACATTAACAACGGGTCAATCGTACAAATATACTAATCCTTATTTTTCATGGTCGGGCGCAAGTGATGTGGGTTCAACAATAAGTGGATATTATGTATATTTTGGAACCAATAGTAGTGCAGATCCAGAAACGGACGGAAACTTTCAATCGGCATCCTATTATACGGTTACTACAGCAATGACAACGAACACGTATTATTTGAGAATTAAAACTAAAGATGCTCAAAGTAATGTATCTTCAGCTCTAAGTGCATTTACATACGTATATGCTGGTGTTACACCTGCTGATGAAACAGAATATGATACAACAGAAGAATTTGTTTTAGGTACTTCTGATAATGTGTCAACGACTAGTAATCAAATTAAGTTAGAAGGAAAAACAGGTTTTTGGCAGCAGCAAAGATTAACAACAATTCCGACAGCCGCTGGTTATGGTGCAAGTATCGCTTATGTATCGACATCTAATAAAGCGTATGCGTTACGAGGGAATAACACAACTACATTTTATGAATATGATATAGCTACAGATGTTTGGACTGCTAAAGCTGTCACTCCTGCAGCAGTATTTTATGGGGGAGAGGTAATAGAAGGACCATCAGGTTATTTATATGCTATTCGTGGTAATTTAACAAACACATTTTGGAGATATGATATAGCCAATAATACTTGGTCAGATGGTGATGCAGCAGATTCACCTGTAACATTCTATTATGGTTCAGCTTTGATATATGATGGTTCACGTTATATATATGCAATTAGAGGTAATACAGATGATACATTCCTACGTTATGATACAACAACAGATACATGGGAAACACTTACAAATGTAGATTTCGGTTCACCTACAGGGCAAGTAGATAATAATGTATATATTGGAGGAGATTTATCATATGATGGAAATAACACAATATATGCAATACAAGGAAATACAAGAACTGGTTTTGCATCATATAACATAACAACAAATACATGGACTGTTTTGCCAAAAGTTCCTATTATTGCTTATGATGGTTCACAAATTTCTTATGATAGTGAAACCCAAGCTGTATATTTAACTTCAGGGTGGACAAATCCATTCCTATATAAATATGATTTAGCTACACAAACATGGTCAAAAATTGCTGATGCACCAACAAATGTTTTATCTGGTTCGGCAATGAAAAATATAAACGGAACTCTTTACATTTTAAGAGGTGGGAATACCACAACATTTTGGAAATATAATATTGAAAAAGCTTCATGGCAAGTACCCAATATGGGACTCTTTGGTGTAGATTTTAGAGGTACAGATTATTTGCCATTTGGTTATGGTGCAGAAATAGTAAAAGGTAATAGCAATTATTACTATATGGTTCGAGGTAATTATGATAATTTATTTGTACGATATAATGCCACTACAGGTGAAGCGACTCGTATGGCTGCAGCTCCAGAAGGGTACTATATAGGCTCTGCAATGGTCTATGATTCTACACAGAATAAAATTTATACAATTCCAAGTCAGTATGTACAACGACTGTATGTGTACGATATTGGAACAGATACATGGTCAGAAGAGTCGAATGATACGCCACCTTTAGCACCAGGAAATGGAAGTAGTATGTATTACGATGGGAGTAGATATATTTACTGGTTAAGAGGTACAACAAATGCATTGTATCGATTTGATACACAAGGATCTTCTGGAGCAAAATGGTCTGCAATGGCAAGTGCGCCAGCAACAATTGGTACCGGAGGAGATCTTATTTATAAGGATGGATATCTTTATGCGTTAAGAGGATCCAATACATTAACTTTTTATAGATATGATGTTTCTGGAAATTCTTGGAGTGATCCTGCAGTAGCTGATTTACCTAGTGGTGGTACTATTTCAACCGATGGATTCTTAGTAAATGCTGGTAGTGATATATTAATTGCATGTAGAGGAGCTAATTTGCCTGGATGTTATCAATATTCGATTTCTGGAAATTCTTGGAGCGCAATTGATAATGCACCAGCCAATATAACAACAGGTGGAGCAGGAGCAAGTAATGGAAATGATCGTATGTATGTAATTGCTGGGCCAGGTACAAATACATACGCAAATGGATTATATAGTTATGTAATAGGTACAACTAGTTCTGCATTTGAAGAATCTGGAAGTTACATTTCAGCTGTCCATGACTTAACTGCAACATATAAATTTGCCAATATCACAGTAAATTACACGTCAGCAGATAATAATGTTTTGGGAGTTTCAACAAGATCTTCTTCCGATAATGAAACTTTTTCTTCATGGTCAGATACTACCGAGTTAAAATCATATGGTTCTGTACATAACTATAAAGTTAATTCATCCCCAAACAGATATTTACAGGTTAAATTTACATTAACTTCATCTGATGGTATTTATTCAGGCATAATAAATTCATATTCAATTCAATATTATGCAGATGCAGCTTCTCCTTCAAATCCAACAACATTACAGGCATATACAAATTCGTCACAACTAGTTGGTATTACAACAAATAATTGGTACAGTTCCACCGGACCATATTTTAGTTGGCCAGCAGAAGATGCAACTGGAGGTGCGACAGATAGTAGTACCGGATCTGGTATACAAGGTTATTATTTATATTTTGGAACAAATTCAACAGCGAATCCCTATACACTAGGTTCCCTTATTACTAATACATACTATACTGGCGTTGGTCTTACATCTGGAGATACGTATTATTTAAGAATTCAAAGTATCGATGCTGCAGGAAATACAGCACCTTCAGTTTGGCAACCATATATTTATAAATTAGATACAACAAGACCAAGTAATCCGTCAACAGTCGTAGCAGATCCTCCAGGATACACATCTACCAATAGTTTCAGTTTCTCTTGGTCTGGTGCAACTGATTCTGAATCAGGAATTGCTTCTTATTGTTATAAAACGGGTGAATCAGGTTTTGTAGAAGTGTGTACAGCAAGTACTTCTATCACTGGAATACAAGGATATACAACAGGCGCTAATACATTTTATGTTCGTTCCAAGGATGCTGCTGGAAATTATTCAAGTGATTATGTAACTGCATCTTATTATTACAGTTCAGTTGCACCAAGTGCTCCTACAGAATTAGAAGTTGACCCTTCATCAAATACTGTAAATCAATATGCATTTTCATGGCAACCACCAGATATTTATTATGGTTCACAAGCAGGGCTTAGATATTATTATTCTGTAAATGCGTTACCAACAGCAAATAATGTGAACAGTGTAGGCTTACAGAACACTTATTTATCAGCAGGTGCGTATGCCACTCAGAAAGGAACCAATAATTTTTATGTTGTTGCAAAAGATGAAGCTGGAAATATTGATTACAATAATTATGCAACAATAGAATTTACTGCAAATACCTCATCACCAGGAATTCCTTTAAATACAGAAATTTCTGACGTATCCGTTAAAGAAACAGAAAGTTGGAAAATTGCAATTTCATGGGAGCCACCAAGTGATCTTGGATCGGGTTTATCAACATATAAAGTATATAGATCTAGTGTAGCTGGTGCTTCATGTACTGCTAATTTTGATGATTTTACATATATATCTTCTACAACGGTTAAATCTTTTGTGGATACTGATTTAGAAAAGGAAACATATTCCTATTGTGTAAAAAGTTGTACTTCAACAAATGATTGTTCAGCACCTTCAGATACTGTTGCTTTGTTACCTGATGGACGATGGAGAGTTGCTCCAACACTTATTGGAGAACCAGACGCAGCCGTAAAAACCAGAACAGCAGTAATTTCTTGGGCGACTGGCCGTGAAGCTAGTTCATTTGTAAAATATGGTAAAAGTTCAGGTAATTATGGTGCCGAAGTTGGTTCTTCAGACCTTACATCAGATCATGAAATTGATTTAGTAAGCTTAGATCCAGGGGTTACTTACTATTACAAAGTACTTTGGACCGATGAAGATGGTAATACAGGTCAATCTGATGAATATACTTTTACAACTGAATCAGCACCATCTGTAGCAACAGTAACATTCTCAAATGTGAGTTTGTATGATGCGTATGTAAACTTCACTATTAAAAATGCAGTAAAAGCAACTATTCAATATGGAACATCAACATCTTATGGGGCAGTTGAATCTGTTTCTACTTCAAAAAATGAATCAAGTTATACAATTCAACTTAAAAATCTTACAGAAGGAACTGAATATCATTTAAGAATTGTTGCAGAAGATAATGAAGGGAATACTTATAATGGTGATGATTATATCTTTAAAACATTGCCTGTTCCAAAAATTGAAAATGTCAGAATGCAACAAGTAGAAGGTATGCCATCTGCAACATTACGATTAATTTGGACATCAAATACAAGATTATCTTCAGTTGTTACGTATTATCCAACTGCAAATCCACAATTAACAAAAGATGCAATAAATCTAACACCAAAAACAAGACATGAAATTATTCTAAAGGATATGATCGATGAAACTGAATATACAATTATTGTAAAAGGTAAAGATGCAGCAGGAAATGAAGCAAAATCTACATCTCGTCAAATTAAAACTGCAGCAGATTTAAGACCACCAGAAATTATTAATGCAAATGTGGAAACAACGATAGTAGGTGTTGGAGAGAATGCCCGTGCTCAAATAATTATTTCTTGGGATACCGATGAAGCTGCTTCATCCCAGATTGAATATGGTGAAGGAACAAATGGACAATATACCTCTAGTTCTCAAGAAGATGGTAGTTTAACATTTAATCATTCGCTCACAATTCCTGGACTTACACCTTCAAAAATTTATCATTTTAGAATTATTTCAAAAGATAAAAATGGTAATAAAGGACTATCTCAAGATATTGTTGTAATTACACCGAATGCTACAAGCGATGCTCTTAATTTAGTTGTTAACAAATTATCAAAAACGTTTGGTTTCCTTAAAAATGCCAAATTAAAATAAGTATTATTAATCTATGTCAAATGTCACAAAGAAAAAATATATAAGAGCTGAGAATATTTCAAAGTCGTTTACCATTAAAGATGGAGATGTTAAAGTGCTTAAGAATGTAAGTGTAACTATTACTCAAGGAGAATTTGTTATTATTTTTGGCCCTTCTGGATGTGGGAAATCTACGATGCTTCATACATTATTGGGTTTAGAAGCACCTACAGAAGGAAAGGTGTACGTTGAAGATAAAGATTATTATGCAATGACTGAAGATGATCGTGCAATGTATCGTCGTTATCATTACGGTATTATTTATCAGCAACCACTATGGATTGCCTCACTTTCTGTGAAAGATAATGTTGCATTTACTTTACATCTTACTAATTATGATGAAGAAAAAATGTATTCAAAAGTTCAAGAAATGCTAACACTTGTTGGTATGGAAAAATGGAGTGAGTACAGACCAATGGAATTATCATCTGGACAGCAGCAAAAAATTAGTTTAGCAAGATCTATGACACTAGATCCAATTCTAATCGTGGCTGATGAACCTACAGGTAATTTAGATACAGTTTCAGGACAAGAGCTTATTGATACATTTAGAAAGCTTAATCAAGAAGAAGGTCGTACCATTATTATGGTGACTCACGATTTAGAGTATTTAAAGTTTGGAACACACCTTATTCATATGCTTGATGGACAAATTGTAGAGGAAGTGTTTCAAACTGAAAAGAATACATTAGGAAAAATAAAAGGAAAGCGTGGAACTAATTCTGATGGTACAGATGCAAATGTTCGCGATACAGATTTTCTTAAAAAAATGCAGAAATAAAAATGAAACAAAATATATTTAAATACACTGGTTTAGCTCTACACTTACTTAAAGATGTAATCTTACATTTCCCAACTTATGTAAAAAAAGGTGCTCATACAGTAGTTATTTTTAGTAGTTTCTTTCTAATTTTAATTTTTTTCATTATTACATTATGTATTAGAGTTTTAAGAAAAATTCCTGTTGTTTCCATGCTGGTTGCTAAATGTGATCCTCTTTGGAACAGGTTATGTAAGCCAACATATAACCGATTATTTGATTTTTTAGAAAGTCTCAGGCCATTTACCGTAAAAAGAAAATATCTTGTATACGTAGCTTTTCAAAATTTACTTATTAGGAAAAGTCGTTCATTAATAACAATTTTTGGTATGTCTATTGGTGTAGCTATAATTGTATTTTTATTATCATTGGGCTATGGAATTGAAAAACTTGTTATTAGTCAGGTGGCTTCATTAGAAGAATTACAAATGATAGATGTATCAGCCGGAGAAAGTAGTACCGCTAGTTTAAGTAAAGATGCAATCAAGCGAATGGGAAAAATTGAACAAGTTGAAAAAGTAATTCCATTTATTTCAGTAGTTGGTAGGCTAAATTATAAAAATGCAAAGACAGATATTTTAGTATATGGTGTTTCTAAAGATTATTTTGTAGCTTCGAGTCAAGAAATTATTAATGGTAAAAATTTTTCAAAAAGTTACAATTCTGACGATATTTTATCTCAGGGGCAAGTTGCTGGTGAATCTGATGTCTTAGATGTTGGTACTTATGCAAAAGCTATAACTTCCTACAATATAGAATTTTCACCACTACCAGAACAACAAGTACCAGTATGGAAAGATTGTAGTATTGATAGTGAATTACTTGGTTTTACAACAAGAACAGAAAGTGATTATGTTGGTATGGAATATTGGGGAAATGAATATGCACCTTTTAGTAATTTTGGTAGAGCTGCTTATGATCCAGTAAAAAAAATATATTTAGGAAAATGGATTAAAGGTGAATTTCCAATTTTTAAAACTAAAGAAAATAATGAATTAGCCAAAGTTTTAGATCAAAATGGCTATCAAGAATGGAAATTTGGCTGTATCCAACGAAAATCTGCACAAATTACACAGGAAATTCGTTTAAAAGGTGATGTGTTAGGTGAAGCAACTGAAAGTGCTACATTAACAGCTTCTGCAAGTGCAGAGTTAGAAGAAGTTTCTGCAGTTTCTGAATACGAAGAAGCAAATGTATCTACTAATGAAGCTGGACTTGAGGTTATTTCATTTGAACAAGAATTACAGCCAGAAAAAGAAGATAATGTTCTTAAATTTAAATCAGGTGTTTCTGGTGAAGCTATTGTTTCAACATCACTTCTGAATTTACTAAATATTTCTCGTGTTGAAGCTACAAAAGAAGGATTTAATATTTCATTTATCGTTATTAAAAGTTTAATGCCAAGTATTAAAGGAAGAATTCTTACTGAAGAAGTTACATATAAAATTGTAGGAGTCGTAGATGATGAAGAAAATCAATTTATTTATATCCCTATTCAAGATATTACAAACCTAGGCGTTGAAAATTTTTCTCAGGCAAAAGTTGTATTAAAAGAACAAGAGTATTTGGCAGAAGTAAGAAAATCCATTGAATCACTTGGATATAAAACTGCAAGTACAGCAGACACAATTGAACAAATTGAAACCTTTTTTGCTGGTTTACGTAGTGTATTGGGTTTTATTGGTTTTATTGCATTAGGAGTTGCTTCACTTGGTATGTTTAATACGCTTACGGTTTCACTTTTAGAGCGAACTCGAGAAATCGGTGGAATGAAAACAATGGGTATGGTTTCGGGTGAAATTCAAGAATTATTTTTAGCAGAAGCTATGATTATGGGTTTTGCAGGTGGTATTGGAGGGTTAACAATGGGTATTGTAGCAGGTAAATTATCTTCGTATGCTGTTTCTATTATTGCCATTGCTCAAGGAGTTGGATATTTGGAGCTAACATTTGTTCCTTGGAGTTTGATACTATTTATTGTAATTAGTTCATTTATTGTCGGACTTATTACTGGATTATATCCATCGATGAGAGCAAAGAAAATATCAGCACTTAATGCGTTACGCTATGAATAACATAAAAGAATTATTTAAAAATACTATCAAAAGAATTAAAGTAGTAGTCTTTTTTAAGAAGGTTGCTTGGCAAGAAAGACTAATACATTTTTATTCAAAATATAGATCCTTTATTTTTGTTGCAGTAGGACTAATCATTTTTTCAATTGGCTTATATTTTATTCTTAATCGTAATATTGTACGTACTCCTGGTAGAACATATTCTACAAACGAAATTGAAGAATTTATGAATCTTCAGTCTGAATTATATTATGATCCTGTTAACTATTTTGTATATAACGAAGATATTCAACTTGTTGATATTCGTAGAAAAGAAAATTTTCAAAAAGAACATATTTCTTCATCAATAAATATTCCTGTAGAAATTGATAAAGCCAATCCATCAGAAATTGTTAATAAGGAAGAATTAATAGAAGCATTCAAAAAATTAGATTCAGAAAAGACGATTGTAATTTTTGGTGAAAATACTAATTCACTTGTACCTTCAAAATTAGCTGGTTTGCTAGCAGAAAAACATATAGCTGTAAAAGTTATGACAATAGGTTGGAATGAATTTAGACATCTTCATACATTTTGGTTACCAGAACAGTTGTGGGGTAAGGTGAATGTTTTAGAATTTGTAGAATCAAACGAGCCGGATAGTTTGTAATGGTATCGTTGCGAAAGTATTGAGTTTAACGTATAATTCTTTGATTAATTTATCTTTATGAAACGCTATATTCCAAAAGAATTCGAACACAAATGGGTTAAAATCTGGGACGAAGAGAAAATATATAAAAAACCTACTATAAAAAAAGGTGATGATAAATTTTATTCCCTGTATTCCTTTCCATATCCTTCAGGAGCAGGTCTTCATGTTGGACATGTAGAAGGTATGGTCGCAAATGATATAGCTGCCCGTTTCGCCAGAATGAATGGCAAGGCAACCGTATTACCAATGGGTTGGGATTCTTTTGGATTACCTGCAGAAAATTATGCTATTAAAACTGGTATCCATCCAAAAGATAGTACTGACGAAGTTGTTGTTACTTTTAAAGATCAGATAAATAAAATAGGTATATCGGTTGATTGGGACACAGAAGTTGGTGCGCATTGGCCGGAATATTATAAATGGACTCAATGGATTTTTCTTCAGTTATTTAAAGAAGGTTTAGCTTACCAAAAAGAAGCTCCTGTTAATTGGTGTCCTTCATGCCAGACTGTGTTAGCAAATGAACAAGTTGTAGATGGTAAATGTGAGCGTTGTGGTACTGAAGTTATTCAGAAAAATATGAAACAGTGGTTTTTTAAAATCACAGAGTATGCTGACAGATTAGAAGCAGACTTAGATAAAGTAGACTGGCCAAAAAGTACTAAAGAACAACAAAGGAACTGGATTGGAAAAAGTATTGGTGCTGAAATAAACTTTAAAGTTGAAGGATCTAATGAAGTTGTAACTGTTTTTACAACAAGACCTGACACTATTTATGGAGCAACATATATGGTATTAGCTCCAGAACATGAATTAGTTACAAAAATTGTGTCATCAGAACAAAAAAATACTGTTACAGAATATATTGAAAATACAAAAAAGAAAACAGAATTACAAAGAACTGGACTAGAAAAAGATAAAAGTGGCGTATTTACAGGTGCTTACGCAATTAATCCATTCAATGGTAAAAAAATGCCAATCTGGATCGGTGATCATGTGCTTATTACCTATGGGACTGGTGCAATTATGGCGGTTCCAGCTCATGATGAACGCGATTTTGCATTTGCTCACAAATATGATATTCCGGTCGTGAAAGTTGTAGAAGGCGGAGAAACGCTACCTTTTACAGAAGAAGGTACTGTCGTTAACTCCGAGCTCATTAATGGTCTAAAAACCAAAGAAGCAAAGGTAAAAATCATATCAGAACTAGAAAAAAGAAATATTGGTAAAGGTAAAACAACTTATAGATTAAGAGATTGGCTCGTTTCTCGTCAACGATATTGGGGTGCACCAATTCCAGTTGTATATGATCCAGAAGGAAATGCACATGCAGTTGATGAATCAGATTTGCCAGTTTTGTTACCGTATGATGTCAATTTTAAACCAACTGGTGAATCCCCATTAAAATACTCAGAAGAGTTTCATAAATCTGCTGAAGAAAAATATGGAAAAGGTTGGCGTCGCGAGGTAGATACAATGGATACGTTTGTAGATTCTAGTTGGTACTTTTTTAGACATTTGTCCGCAAACGATGACAAAAAAGTATTCGATTCAGAACAAGCAAATGCTTGGTTACCTACAGATTTATATATGATTGGAGCAGAACATATAGTCCTTCATTTATTGTATTCACGGTTCTTTACAAAATTCTTTTTTGATAAAAAAATGATAGATTTTGATGAGCCATTTTATACGATGCGGCATATGGGAACTATTTTAGGCCCAGATGGACGAAAAATGAGTAAACGTTGGGGAAATGTCATCAATCCTACAGATGTTATACAAGAATTTGGTGCAGATACGCTTCGTATCTATGAAATGTTTATGGGGCCTTTAGATCAAAGTAAGCCTTGGGACCCTAAAAATGTGCATGGAGCATATCGTTTCTTGAACCGTGTTTGGAATATGTTTCATAACAATATTGCTGATGCGTCACAAGAGGATAAAAATGTAATAGTAAAGTTACAAAAAACAATCCAGAAAGTTACTGCAGATACTCCAGAATTAAAATTCAACACAGCTATAGCTTCTATGATGGAGTTTATAAACGAATGGGAAAATAAAAAGATACGTAAAGAAAACGCTAAAAATTTCTTAAAATTACTAGCTCCTTATGCACCGTTTATTGCTGAAGAAATTTGGAAAACAGTTTTTGAAGAAAGGCATTCAATTCACTCATCAGAATGGCCAAAAGTAGATGAAACATTATTAAAAGAAGAAACAATTACTATTCCAGTTCAAATAAATGGAAAAGTTAGAAGTACAATTGAAATTTCTGCAAAAGATACAGATCAAGAAGTTATTGTAAAGAAAGCTTTACAAGATGAAAAGGTTAGTAAATTTGTAACCAGTGCAGATTATAAAGTAATCTACATTCCAAAAAGGATCTTAAATTTAATTGTGAAATAAAAGAAATTAGCTTATCACAAGATGATACTAATATGGTAAAATAGTACTTTCATAAATGGGTCCGTAGCTCAATGGTAGAGCAGTAGCCTTTTAAGCTATTGGTTCCGAGTTCGAGTCTCGGCGGACTCACAAAATGGTATAATAACTCCTTATGAATATCTCCGTACACAAGTTAGAAAATGGTCTTCCAGTTATTCTTATTGATACTAAAGCTTTTCCTTCAGTTACAACAATGGTGTTAGTTGGTGCAGGTTCACGATATGAGGATAAAATTAATAATGGTATCGCTCACTTTTTTGAACACATGGCATTTAAAGGAAGTAAAACCTATCCTGATGCTTTTACCATTTCTTCTACTATTGATCGATTAGGAGGAGTTTTTAATGCATTTACTTCAAAAGATCATACAGGATACTGGGTAAAAGCACCAAATACTCATTTTGAAAAAGTTATAGATGTCCTTTCTGACATGATACTTCACCCAAAATTGTTACAAGAGGAAATCGACCGTGAAAAAGGTGTGATCGTTGAAGAAATCAACATGTATGAAGATATGCCGTCACGAAAGGTATCAGATATTTTTGATGATTTACTTTTTGATGGTCATCCACTTTCTTATGATATTGCAGGAACGGCAAAAACTGTTACAAAATTTACTAGAAAAACGTTTACTGATTATATTGAAACTTATTATCATCCGCATAATGCAGTAGTTGTAATTGCTGGAGGTTTAACCGAAAAAATTAATGGTAATTCACCACAATTAAACAAGGATTGGTATCTAGAACAAGTTAAAAGTAAATTCCAGAATTGGAAATCTAAAGATAGACATTCAATATCTGTTTTTAAAGCAAGTCAATCAAAGCCTGCTGTCTCAGTAAAATATAAAAAAACAGAGCAAGCACACTTTTGTTTGGGTTTTAGAGCATTTTCATTTAAAGATGATAGAAGACATGCCCTTTCTGTTTTAAGTGCTATATTAGGTGGTGGAATGTCTTCTCGTTTGTTTATGGAGGTAAGAGAGAGAAGAGGATTATGTTATTATATTTCTACTGGTAGAGATCTGTATGAAGATACTGGTTATATCGTTACGCAAGCTGGCGTAACGAATAATAAGGAAAAGCTACAGGAAAGTATTGATGTTGTATTATCTGAACATAAAAAAATAGCAAATGGTGAAATTACTCTTGAAGAACTTGATAAAGCTAAAGAAATGCTAAAGGGAAGATTTTTACTTTCCATAGAAGATTCACATGATATTGCATCGTTAATTGGTACAAAATATTTATTAGATGATCGTATTATTTATCCAGAAGAAACAATCAAACATATCTCAAAAGTAACCAAGGAAGATGTTATCTCTTTAGCAAAAGAATTATTTGTCGAATCTACTTTAAATATTGCCGTCATTGGTCCGTTTAAGAAACAAGATATTGTTGTATCATATTGATTGTTATCCACTGTTGACTATAATTAAGTATGTTTGAATACATATACATATTTCTACTTGGTTTATTTATTGGATCCTTTCTTAATGTGTTAGCAGATAGACTTTCTAAAGAAGAAACAATTGGAGGTCGTTCAAGATGTGATAAATGTAAACATAAACTTGCATGGTTTGACCTAATACCAATTATTTCATTTACTTTACTAAAAGGTAAATGTAGATATTGTAGAGCCCCAATATCAATTGGTCATGTGTATTCTGAAATAATTACAGGCGTAGTATTTATTCTAACGTGGTATTTGTCGCATTTATTTTATTTAGCATTGTCATTACATATCATTCATGTTGTTATAGCAGGAATATTGATAGTAATGCTTTTAAGTGACATCCGGTATCAAATTATTCCTGATGAAATGCAAATTGTCTTGGGATTAGCTGGAATAGCTCGTTTTTTCTTTCTAACTGTGTCTTTGTATAAACCTATTATTCCTCAAATCTATAATATGGAATATTTGAACCTGGTAGGCCAACTTATTGGTGGTGGAGTAATAGTTGCATTACCTTTGCTCGCAATTTTCCTTATCACAAAAGGAAAGGGTATGGGTTTTGGAGATGTTAAGTTAACGTTTAATATGGGTTTAGTGCTCGGTATGTGGAACGGGTTATATGCTCTTTATATTGGTTTTATTAGTGGAGGAATTGTGGGTGCATACATTCTTATTACAAAAAAAGCAAAGTTAAAAAGCAAAATTGCATTTGGACCATTTTTGATTTTAGGACTATATATCATGCTTTTTTATTGGTATGAAGTTGCACAATTATTGCAGTTTATCTATAAATTTTAAG
The DNA here is from genome assembly GCA_964610165.1 of uncultured Gammaproteobacteria bacterium. Classification (GTDB taxonomy): domain Bacteria; phylum Patescibacteriota; class Microgenomatia; order UBA1406; family GWC2-37-13; genus MFZZ01. The sequence continues at coordinate 3,398 of CAZSUZ010000020.1, read as the reverse complement.
TTTATTTAATAATAAAAAGAATAATAATCAAGCAACGATATAGTAGTACCCGTGAAATTAATATCATAAATAAGATTTTACTTGCGACTCCATTTTTTTAGCCTAATACATCAGGTCAAATAAATTTAATTAATATAAATTTTCTCGAACGTAAATAAACTAATAGAAAATGAAAAACAAATTAAATTTTTAAAATTATTTTCAGATTGTTTTTGAGCCTCAAATAATTAATTTATAGAGATCTTATATTATTGTTGAATTAAAACATGATACATAAATAAATATTATAAATATTGAAAGTCAGTACGAATAATTATTTTCATATATTTAATTTATATGACAATCTACTTAATAAGTTGAATTAGATTTCGTAAGAAAAATATGAACGTTTTGTTGCAATTTAAACAGCAAAAGCACTATAATGAAAAAGGGGACGACAATATGTATATATAAATGAATGATAGTAGGTTCTTACACCATTTTG
>CAZSUZ010000020.1:0-2814 GCA_964610165.1 uncultured Gammaproteobacteria bacterium | reverse complement strand
GGGGACGACAATATGTATATATAAATGAATGATAGTAGGTTCTTACACCATTTTGAGCTTAAATCACCTGAAAAAAATAGTTCGTTTTATGCTTACAGTATTGAATTTCATAATATAAATGCATTAACTTCATCAACTTCTATTGCTTCTTTTGTTGAATATTGGAGGATTGTCAACTAACTATGGAACAGAATTTTACCCCATTACCAACAAGGAAAAAACAAAACCAACATAAGATTGGGATTGTTATAGCAATATTTTTATTTGTAATTATTCTATTAGGTTCTTGGTATATTTATTCCGGTAATTTAGCATATCAATCACAACGAGATCAAATATATAATGATATTGATTTCAAAATTGTATCTATTAAGCAAGAATTAAAAGATGATCAACGAGAAGAGTTAAACAAAAAATTTGAAGATTTAGTAGAAGTAGTTACTTCATTAATTAATCAAAAAGAAGAAGAATATCCTGATAAATCAATTTTAGCTAGCTTGACAAATACAGATTTTTTACCAATAACACCTGAAAATTTAATTCGTAATTCTTCTTTTGAATCTGGTGAAAATAATAAACCTCGACAGTGGAATTATATTCTTGATTCAACTAATTCAAATACAAAACAATCCCAAGAAGCAATACGAAGTGGTATGTTTGGATTAAAATTTCAAGGTCAGTCTTCTGGGCAAACTGGGGTTCAACTAGGCATTTCGCAACCTGTTACAAAGACAATTCCTGGCCGCACGTATTCAATGTCTTTATATGTTAAAACAGTTGGAGTCTCTGAAGGTACCACATTGCGGTTTGGATTCTGGGATGAATATTCCAATAGGTATGCTTTTATGGAAGAAGTTTTTTTATATCCCAATTTAGAATGGTATAGGGTAAGTACAACCACAACTACTTCTGGGCTTATTACAGATTGGGCAAACTGGTATCCAATTATTGAAGTTAGAAATCATAAAACTGGTGCAGTTTACATAGATGATGTACTTCTTGCAGAAGGCCAAATTCATAGAGATTACAGTAGCACATTAGCAGGAAATCCTAATAATAATATATCCTCTTTGTTGGGTAACGGTTCTGTTATCGTTACATCAATAGGTACAGTATATCCGGCAGAAGATGGAATAGGATCATTAGGAACAACTTCAAAAAGTTGGCGTGATTTGTATCTGTCAAATGCATCAATTACTGAAAATGGAGATATGACTTTAGGTGGTAGTTTGACAGTGAATCAAAGTTTAATTGTGAATGGGGAAACAACTTTAAAAGGTGATATTACTCTCGGAGAAAATAGTACTGATATTATAACTTTCAACGGAACTTCTTCATTTCCTGGAGGTATTACAGTTGGAGAGAATGGAGAATTTGTTATTAACAGTAGTGGAAATATTACCAAACTTAATGGAGTTAGTTATTCTTACCCATCTACACAAGGATCAGCTACTACTGTACTTATAAATGATGGTTCAGGAAATTTAAGTTGGGGTACATTTGGAGCAGCGTCTGTTACTGCAGATTCGTTAGATTTTGCCCAGTTTATTGATGCAATGACGCTTGATGCAAATACATCTATAAATCAATATGATGGTTCTACTTCAAGAGATTTACGTTTTTATAATTCAAATACAGCATCAGAATTATTATTTCTAGGTGGATCATCTGGCCAAGTAGGAATTGGAACAACTAATCCTTCGTTTACTTTAGAAGTGAATGGATCTTTTAATGCTTTAAGTTTAAATATATCCGGAGCACAAGTAACTTCATCTGCAGTAGAAATAAATTATATAGATGGAGCTTCAGTAACAGATGGAGGAATAGTATTTGGAAATGGTACAAATTTTACTCAAGATGCTGCTAATTTATTCTGGGATGATTCTGCAAACAGACTTGGAATAGGAATTACAAACCCTACAGTATCACTTGCAGTTAATGGCGATATTTTAGTTACAAGTGGAAATGATTATTATGTCGGTAGTATTGGTTTTAATGATAATGGTACAGATAGAACAACTGCAGGAGCTTTTTTGATTGGCACGTATGACGAATTTACTAATAGTGCTAGTACAAATATCCAAGATGTACTGGATGATTTAGATTCTTCAATAACGTCCTTTGCATCAGGAGCAGGCGATATTGAAATGGTTGGTTCTATGGCCTCAGGAGAAGTATTTGCAAATACAGATGCTGATGATCAGTGGCTTGGTTTGGGTTCAACAGCTGGTCGAATAGAATTTGATAATCAAGCAACAGATGAAATTAATTTATTGGGAGCTAATGTAGGAATTGGAACAACAGCACCAACAGCAAAATTGCATATATCAGATGCTAGTAGTCCTGGACTTGCAATAGTAGATACAACGAATACAGTTAGTTCATTTATGCAATCCAATGATTCATCTGGCTTATTGGGAACATCAAGTGCTCATGGTTTGGCAATTCTTACCGCTAGTCAAGTAAGAATGTTTATAAATGCATCAGGACAATTAGGTGTAGGAACTATACTTCAGAATGATCTTCTTGAAGTAGCTGCTGGAACAACAATTGGTGCCGGTTATACCGGATCAGCAGTTTCAGCACCAACAAATGGGCTTTTGGTTGAAGGAAGAGTCGGAATTGGAACAACAGATCCTTTATATAAGTTAGATGTAAATGGTGATATTAGAATAGCTTCTGGTAGTGATTTGTATATAGGGTCAATCGCACTTGGAGGAACAGGAGGAGCAGGGTTAATAGGAGTAAATACAGCAGGGTTTACAGTAACAACAGCACCGACAGTACAGGCACAGTTGAGTGCATTAAACAGAG
>CAZSUZ010000019.1:21722-30268 GCA_964610165.1 uncultured Gammaproteobacteria bacterium | reverse complement strand
ACTGTTAATAATGCAGAATCTTCATATGATAATTCACATTTCATTTGGTTCAAAATAAGAAAAACAGTTGATCCAACACCAACTTCAATTTTAGAAAAATATGAATCAGTATTAAATATGAGAATTAAGTTACAAGGAATTGCAAATGCACCAAGAGAACAATATAGAAAGATTAATGTAAATGTAACTCTTAAAGGTGGGGGTCAGACTGTTAAACAAGAAAAAGTAGAATTTACTGCTCAATCAGATGGAACTTGGACTGGAGCTTTAGGTGTTGATGGTATTAATGCTGCAACAAAATATGAATTGTTGCTAAAGGGTGCAAAACACTTAACAAAGAAAGTTTGTGCCAATAATCCATCAGAGCAGTTGGGTGGTACATATAAATGTTCAGATCCTAACATTAATTTACAGAAAGGTGAAAATGATTTAAATTTTTCAGGCATTATTCTTCTTGGTGGAGATTTACCAGCACAAGATGGGTTAATTAACGCGCTCGATTTTGCATTTATTCGTCAAAATTTAGGTAATCAAGCACCAGAAAATTTAATTCGTGGCGATCTTAATCTAGACGGCATTATTGATACCCAAGATCATACAATTGTAAAAACAGCATTGGACTTTAAGTATGATGAAGAATAATAGGGTAGGAATTATAGAAAATATTAGTTACACTAAATGTTATGGCAGATAATAATCAACAATATGGTCCAGTTGATTCAGTTGGCATTAATGATATTGATCAACCAAATAAGAATCATAGTTATAGAATGATTATTATTACAGTAGTAGTAATTTTAATTGCAATAGGAGGAATTATCATTTCGCAGAATGAAAATTTGCAACAGACAATGAAGAGAACATTGACTGGTGGACAAGTTGGAGAAACGACAACTGGACAACCGATTCCATTATTAGAAGTTTCATCTATAGAAAGTCGTGATAGAGCTTGGGTTGAAATAGTACCTTCAGCACAATCATATTCTTTAGAAGATGTAGTCCAACTTAAGGTAAAAGGATTTTCTGAAGGAAGAGATATTTCAGGTTATGATTTATTAATAACGTTAGACCCTGAAATGTTTGAACTTGAATCCGTATCTAGTTCTATACCAGGATTTACAGTATTTCCATTTGATAATGGGCAGTATATTGCAATTACAGCAATAAAAGATTTAGGACAGAATGAACCAACAATATTTAATGAAACAGATATGTTAACAATTCAATTAAAACCCAAGAAAAAAGGTACAGGATTAGTATCGGTAGCATTGGAAAATGAAAAAGAAAAAACACAATTAGTAGACGTAGATGTACAAGTTTTAACTCCTCAAGTAGGTTCTGCTGAGGTTCAAATTAACTAATGAAAAAAAATATACATAAAATTATTGCAATGGCTATAGCTTCCATATTTTTTTTAAACGCGAGTGCTATTTATGCTGCAACATTTACTTTTAATCCTACTTCTACATCTGTAAGACCTGATAATACTTTTGATGTAGATATCAATGTAGATGCTGGGGTTGATCAAATAGCAGGCACGGATATTTACTTAACCTATGATGCAACTAAGCTTGAAGTTCAAACTATTACTGATGGAAATTATTTTCCTCAAGTTGAAGATGTTCCGGCAACGGGAAGAGTTTATATATCTGGTTTCGTAAATACGCAAGGTGATTATAAAACTGGCGCAGGAACTGTTGCAACAGTTACATTTAAGGCCTTAGAAGAAGGATCTACAAGCTTAACAATAGACTGTGATCCTGCAATTACAGATACTTCAAAAATAGTGCGTAATGATACTGCAGTGACAAACGTTTTAGAGTGTTCATCTTTAGATGGTCATGCGGTGACAATTTCGGCAGATGCTCCAGATAATGGAACATCCACAACGACAACAACTACAACAAGTGGTGTGACAGAATTACCACAAAGTGGTGTTGTCGAAGACATGTTAACCTTCGCAGTTTGGGGAAGTGTTTTAGTAGGAATTGGTGCTATTCTTCGTATTATATTGCGTATTGTGTAAGGTTTAAGTATGATAATATGTTAATATGAGTCTCGAGTATTCTACCATAGTAAAAACACCAGATAAAATGCGCATTTTTGCAATAATTACTGGTCTGCTTATTGGTTTACCACTTTGTACTTATGTTTTTTTCTCTGCATCGGGTTTTTTCGCAAGGGCCTCTGATGAAATGCCAAGAGATGTTTCTATTTCAACTATCGATAAATCTTCTGCAACGATTCATTGGACAACAGATAAAGAGACATTATCAGTAATTGAATATGGGTTATCTCCGGACTCGTTAGCGTTATATGCCCCAGAATTAGAACCTAAGCAGGATCATCGTGTAGATTTAACGTTATTAACACCAGCAACAACATATTATTTTCAAATTAAACATAATGAAACTGTTTATGATAATGGTGGTGTTCCTTGGACATTTACTACAAAGTCTATAGATGGGGCAGAGCTTGAACAAGTAAAAGGCATAGCAACAAGACTTACACCAATGGCTACAAAACCTCCAGATCCAACTGCAACAGTTGCATTAAGTACCAGTTCTTGTAAAGAAACTACTTGTGAAGCAATCCAATCTAAACTAGGAAAAGGGTGTAGTGCAAAAGATTATGTGCAATGTTTAGCTGGAAAAGGAACATTGTCACCTTCTTTACCATTATCATATTATTACGGTACACCAATACCTTCACCAACACCCACATCAGTTATTATTAATTCAAACTTATGTAAATTAAAAAGATTATCTACGTTGGACGATAACTGTGTTAAATGGAAATGGGATAGTATAGATTTAAGTCCACAATCATGTAGAGATGCATTCGATAGATATATTATTCAATGTCAGGATATAGCTTTTGATAAAGATATTACTACTAATGATTTTTATTACACAGATGTTATCAATAATGCAGAATCTACCTTAAAAGAGTTACCAATAACTCCTGTTCCTGGAAAAACTATTTATTGTCGTGTTAGGGCAGTAGACGAACAAGGAAATATAGATTCAAATGATCATGGTACACCATGGATTTCTGCTTCAAAACAATGTAAATAATAGTAAAAAATTAGGCTTCTTCCATGCTATAATACTTTCATGGTGCTCCCAGTAGTAAAAATTCCAAATAAAGTATTAACAACACAAACTAAATCTGTAAAGTCTGTGGATGCAAAAATTAAAAAGCTTATTGCTGACATGGAAGAAACATTGGCCGCACAAACGGACCCAGAAGGTGTAGGACTCGCTGCTACACAAGTAGGCTATAGTTTGTCATTATTTATCATGAAACCCTCTAAAACGGCAAATGCACGGGCATTTATTAACCCAATTATTAAAGAAGTAATTGCTAAAACTCAACAAGTTGCAGAAAAAAAAGATAAATCTTCCTTAGAAGGATGTTTATCTATTGATAGAATTTGGTCACCTATAAGAAGACCACAAAAAGTATTACTTTCATATATTAATGAAGAAGGAATAGCTAAAGAAGAATGGTTTGAAGGTTTTGATGCAGTAATTGTTCAACATGAAGTAGATCATTTACAAGGAATTTTATTTACACAGCGGGCTTTAGAACAAAATAAAAGAATATTTAAGGAAATTGATGGGGAACTTGAGGAAGTACAACTACTTTAATAGATATTAGTTAGCTGCGACAGCTTGTGGAGCTTCTGCTTGTGGCAAATGTGCCAACTGTAAAAATGGTTTTTTACCATCAGTTACATCTTTTTTAATTCTCTTAAGACATTTCATACAGAGTTTTACTCGAGATTCTTGACCTTGATCTAAGATTATTACAGCTTGAAGATTTGGTTTAAAAACTCGTTGTGTTTTTTGAGCTCTTTTTTTCCATCGACCTCCCGCCACACCTCGATGATGTGTATGTGAACGTCCGAATAATGTTGTTTTACCGCAGTGATAGCATTCCATAAGTTAAAAGTTTAGTTACTTTCAATTGTCGAAGTTTTATGATACCATAGACCGTGAAGTAAATCAATTAGAATATTACATTTCATGATAACAACATTACTCGAAAATCCGATACTTTTCTTCTTTAGTTTAATTTCTATAGTTCTTGCTATAACAGTTCATGAATTTGCTCATGCTAAAATGGCAGATCATTTAGGCGACCCTACGCCTAATTTGCAAGGAAGGGTAACTTTAAATCCAGCTGCACATATAGATTTATATGGGTTGATATTTTTGTTTATTGCTGGCTTTGGATGGGGTAAGCCAGTTCAGTTTGATCCATTCAACTTAAAGCATCAAAGAAGAGACTCTGCGCTGATATCTTTAGCAGGTCCTGCATCAAACGTAATAATTGCGTCCATAGGTTCACTTATACTTAATTCGTTCAATTTAATTGCCTCGAATAATTTAGTTGTTATAGGATCTTTATTCTTAATTTCTTTGATTAGTATTAATATTATGTTGGCTGTTTTTAATTTAATACCAATTCATCCATTAGATGGGTTTAAGATTGTTGAGGGGCTATTATCCGAAAAACAAGCGAAAGAATGGAGAAGATTAGAAAAATTAGGGTTTATATTATTATTACTTCTTATATTTCCATTTGGTGGTGAATCAGCAATTAGTTCTTTTCTAGGCCCTATACTTAATTTTCTGTATGGCATTTTTATTCCTATGCCAACAAATTCAGTTATTTAAACAGAGCCTGCTATAATTAACATAATATATGAAACTATCTCTTTGTATTGCTACTTTTAATGAAGAATCATTTCTTAAATATCCATTAGATTCTGTTTTAGAGCTTGCTGACGAAGTAATAATTGTTGATGGTGGTTCAGAAGATAAAACAGTAGAAATAGCTAAATCCTATGGGGAAAAAGTCAGAGTAATCTCTACAGAAAACCCTAAAATGTTTCATATTAATAAACAAAAGGCAATTGAACAGGCAAAAGGTGAGTGGATATTACAATTAGATGCTGATGAAGCTATAAGTGATGATCTTAAGTTAGAAATAATGTCTATTATAACTACAGATTCTGCAAAGGATGGCTACTGGATTCCACGTAAAAATTGGTTTTTAGATAGATTTTTAACTAAAGGTGGCATATATCCAGACTATACAATACGGCTTTACAAAAATGGAAAAGCTCATTTTCCTTGTAAAACAGTGCATGAAAATGTTGAAATTAAAGGCGAAGTTGGTTACTTAAAAGGTGATTTATTGCATTATGCAGATCCTAATTTCGATCGTTATTTAACAAGATGGAATAGATACACCAGCTTAGATGTAAAGATGATTATAGAAAAGAAAGAAGAACTTAATTGGTTTATGTATTTTGTTGTAAAGCCAAAATTAACCTTTTTATCTATTTACTTTAGGCACAAAGGATTTCAAGATGGGTTTCCGGGCTTTGTATGGGCGTTATTTTCTTCAATAAGATATTGGGTAATATATATTAAGTGGTGGAGTAGTAAGAATAGTTAAACACCTACTTTAAATTCCACAACATCTCCATCTTTCATTTCATGGTCGCGTCCAACAATCTGCACCTTACCAGATTCTCTACATTTTACCCAACCACCTAATGTTACAAAGTCATTATAAGAAGCAATATCTGCTTTAATAAAGTTTTTTTCAAAATCTGTATGAATTACTGCTGCAGCTTGTGGAGCAAGAGTGCCTTTTGTAATAGTCCAAGCACGAACTTCTTTTTCTCCGGCTGTAAGATACGAAATTAAACCAAGAGTAGAGTAGGCTTGTTGAATAAGTCGACTCAAACCGGTTTGATCTAAACCGTAATCGTGTAAATAGGCTTTCTGATCTTCTTCAGAAAGTGCAAGAACTTCATTTTCTAGTTTTGCATTTAAGTAAATATAATCTTTATGATTGCCTGGAACTTGTTTTAAAATTTCTTCAATTTTTTTCTTTGTATTTTCAATATCTGCCAATTGATTTTCAGAAACATTAAAGACAAAAATAACTGGCTTCATAGTAAGAAGTTGTAAATCTTTTATTGCTGTTAATTCATCTTCTTCAAGTTCAATATTACGAGCTGGAATACCATTATTCATTTGTTCTTTAAGTTTTTTTACAACTTCATATTTAAATAAATCTTCTTTAGAAGCTTTTCCTTTAGGTTCATATTGTTTACTGAGTGTGGCTAAATCTGCAAAAATAAGTTCTGTTTCTATGGTTTGCATATCGGAAAGTGGATCTACTTTGTTTGCAACATGAATAACACTAGAATCTTCAAACAAACGAACAACATGTGCAATTGCTGCAACTTCTCGAATATGAGCTAAAAATTTATTTCCTAAACCTTCTCCGGTAGATGCGCCTTTCACAAGCCCTGCGATATCATAAAATTCAACAGCAGCAGGAATAATTTTTTCGGTATGAACAACTTCTGCAAGTTTTGCTAAACGTTCATCGGGAACTTCGACAACACCAACATTTGGTTCTATTGTTGCAAATGGGTAGTTGGCAGCATACGCGACAGTCTTTTTGAGTAGAGCATTAAAGAGTGTACTTTTGCCAACATTTGGAAGTCCGACGATTCCGATTGAGAGATTCATGGAGATATTATAACAGTTAGATTTATTAATTTACTTCACACTTGAACTCCATCAAGCCTGTCCTTTATAATCTTTCAATGGACCATAATCGATCTCCATGGATTGCACAACTTAATAAAGAACGCAAATCCCATACTCACAATCTAAAAGATAAATATGATGTTGCCATTATTGGTGGCGGAATCTCTGGTATGGTTACTGCGTATTACACATTGAAACACACAAAAAAAGTAGTTCTTCTTTTGGAAGCCAATAAAATAGCTCATGGAGCAACTGGTCATAATGCTGGATATGTTGGTGATTATTTTGAAAAACCATACTCAGAAATTGCACAAGAATATGGACATAGAATGGCAGCAGAAGGTCAAGCGGCCGTTACTAGTTCATGGGATTTAGTTTTAGACATTCTTAAAGAAACAAAAATAAATATTCCATTCCCACGTTTTGTTGGTTATGCAGGTTGCACCACATTTGACCAGTTGTTTTTACACTTAGAGAATAAAAGACAAAAAAGAATGAGCGGTTTACATGTACAACGAGCACTTTTGGCTAAAGAACTTGTACATCAAGAAGATATTCCAGAACGATACAAAGATTTAGTTGAATTTGTACCACAATCACATGTGTTGTTATGTTTAGAAACACCAAATAAAGCATATATGGCAGCACTTCAGTCTAAAAAGGGGACAATGAACAGCGCATTATTTGTAGAAAAACTTTCAGAATATTTATTAAGAACGTATCAGAACAGATTTTTTATTCGAGAACATACACCAGTAACAGAAGTTAATTTATATAAAAATCATGCAAACGTAGAAACGAATCATGGAAAAGTAGAAGTGCAACATGTAGTTTTGTGTACTAATGGTTTTGAAAACTTTACATTAACTAATCATTATGGAGCTCGTATAGATCATAAATTTCATGACAATATCCGAGGAATTGTTGGTTACATGGCAGGATATATTGATACACGCAATTTGCCTTCAATGGCAATTAGTTATTTTCCAAAAAAAGAAACTGTCAGTGGTGATGATCCTTATTTTTACTTAACAAGAAGAAAACATATGTGGGATGAAATTACTAAACCACTTGTATGTATTGGAGGACCAGAAGAAATTCATGAAGAATTACGCAATTATTCATCACATTATCCATACTCTAAAACTGCTTTTGAAGAAATGGACCGTTTTTTAAAAGAAACATATCCAGATAGTACTAGGAATGGTATTAATTATGTTTTTAAATGGCATGGCATTATGGGTTATACCAAATCCGGTATTCGTAGTGTAGGTTTTGAACCGGCAAATCATAGACTTTTATATAATTTAGGTTGTAATGGAATGGGTATTTTGCCATCTATTTATGGAGGGAAAAAAATTTCTCATCATTTAGCAGGGGATTTTGTTAAATTAAGTATCTTCGATCCAATTATTCAACAGAGAGTTCATGCATTAAAGAAGAATTCTTAACTCAAATTTGATACAAAATTATAAAACACTTGACAAATACTATTTTACTAGTATACTAGTATTTATGAAATCAGATGAATTTAAAAAATTAGTCGAGTTATTAACTTCTATAGATTCTGTAGAAGAAATGGAAAACTTGCTTATGGGTCTTTTAACTCCAAAAGAAAGAGAAGAATTACCAACGCGTATTCAAATTATAAAAATGCTTAAGCAAGGAATTCCACAGCACCAAATTGCAGAAAAACTTGGTGTTGGAATAGCAACAGTAACTCGTGGTTCAAAAGAAATTCGTACTGGAACATTTAAAGTTATTAAATAAATATGAAAAAAATTATCAACTCATCGTATTGGTGGATCATAAACTCATTTCGGAGAGTTGATATTTTTATGGAATAAAACTATAAAGGCATCAACCCTCCGCAAGGAGGGTTTTTTAATGGTTTCAAGACTAATAAACATCTGCTGTTTATGAATAGAGAAACCAAACGCACTTTGAGAGGATGCATGGGAA
>CAZSUZ010000019.1:0-21622 GCA_964610165.1 uncultured Gammaproteobacteria bacterium | reverse complement strand
TGTAATCCCATGCATCCTCCTCTCATTTCTTGCGGTATAATATAGCAAATGAAAACGTCAGAACAAACCATAGTTGATCTTCAAAAAAAAGGTTATAAAAGAACCAAAAATAGAGAAGCAATTCTTGAAACTATTTATACTGCACAAAAACCAATTTCTGCAAGCGATATTTTAGAAAAAATAGCAAAAAAAGGTTTTGAACCAAACAAAACAACAGTGTATCGAAAACTAGATATTCTTAAACATGAAGGGCTTATTCGTGAAGTAATGATAGATAGTACTACAGCCTATTTTGAAAGAAGTGATATGCACCATCATCACCATGTTATTTGCCTTAATTGTAAAAAGGTATCAGATTTTCAACCTAATGATTTTCTTGAAGAATCAATTTATAAAACTGAAAAAGAACTACTAGAGAAACAAGGTTTTAAAACAATACAACATTCATTCGAATTCTTTGGATACTGTCGTGAATGTGTTTCAAATATGTAGAATCTTTCTTGTGTTTTTGTTACTCCTTAACTATCATCTCAATATGTCAAACATCATGGTTATCGAAGATGATTTAAATGAACTTTCGCTATATCAAAAAAAACTTGAAGAATCGGGATATACAGTTTTTACTGAATATGATGGCAAAAAGGGATTAGAACGTGTCATTAAAGAAAAACCACATGTATTACTTTTGGATATGGGGCTTCCACATATAAGCGGATTGGAAATTATGAAAGAAATAAGGAAAAATATGTGGGGAATGACATTGCCAATAATTGTGTTAACAGAACATGATTGTAACGAAGAAATGTTAAATGAAATTCTTCAATATAGACCTTCTTTTTATGTTGTTAAATCTGAAACTTCTGCAGATGATGTAGTAGAGAAAGTAAAAAAAGTTTTGGGAACTTAAAGAAGAAGCAATGTACCAAGACCTAAAAAGACAAAGAATCCAATTATATCTGTAACTGTAGTTACAAAAACAGAACTCGCAATTGCTGGATCAATTTTAAATGTTTTTAAGATGAATGGTATAAGCGCTCCAGAAAGACCAGCAAAGAATAAATTAACGATCATTGCAATGCCAAGAACAACACCTAACATAATTGGTGCATCAAATAGATATGCTGTAAAAGCTGAAACAGCTCCGATAATAATACCGTTTATGAGTCCAGCTAAAGATTCTTTTATAATAATATCCCGAGCTTCATCCCATGGAATTTCATCAACTGCAAGACCACGTACTACAACAGCTAATGATTGTGTTGCAGCATTTCCACCTTCACCAGCAACCATTGGCATATAAACAGCAAGAATAGCAAGTTGTGAAATAGTATCTTCAAATATACCCACCACCGCAGATGCAAGAAAAGCTGTAGCCAAATTAATAATAAGCCATTTATATCTTCTGTTTACTTTTGTCCAAATTGGATCATCTGGCGTTTCTTCCCGTTCTACACCTGCAAAACCATAAATATCTTGCGTTGCTTTTGCTTGAGCAATACGAAGTAATTCACGAATATGAATAATACCAATAACTTTTTCATCATCGTCAACAACACCAACAGTTTCTGTTTTTAAATCTTTTAAATTACCTAAAATACGTTTTTGATCGAGAGAATGCCTAATGATGGGTAGTGCTTCCGCAAGTTCCTTTGGCGTAGAACGACGACTTCCAAACATTAAATTTTTATGAGGAATATAACCGAGTATTTTGCCTGATTCTTCTGCCAGAATGATAAATGGTACTTTATTTTCACGATCAATATGAGCTTGTACTTTTTCTGCAATATCTTGAAATGTAAAAGTATCTTTAACAATAATATAATCAAGATCCATAATGCGCCCTGCTGTTTCTTTGCCGAATTTCAGTAATCTTTCAATTTTTTTTCTTTTATTTTCTTTCAATTTTTCAAGAATACTTATGCGTTTTTCTGGCAGTAAAAACTGAATAACTTCGGTTGCATCATCATCATCATTAAAATTCAAAAACCGTGCAATACTTTGCATGGACATATTTGGCAAAATAAGACGTTTAGAACGATCTGTTAACTGTAGAATAACAACAGCTTGCATTTCTGGAGGGAGTTCTGAAAAGATACGTTTTTGATTAGATTTTATATGATTAATAGTATCGGCAACATCATGAAAATCCTGCTTAATAAGGAGTTTATTAATGTCATCGTACTTATATTGTTGAATGAGTTTAATAACTTTTTTTCTGAGTTGTGTATTCATGAATAATTTATTATAGAAGTGTATTTTTAGAATGTCGAGAACATTATAAATATTGACATCCTACTGAATTTCTATTACAGTAAAAATACTATGAAAAGAATTTATGTTTTAAGCATTTTTGCTTTACTAACCCTTACGACAGTTTCTACTACGCAAGCACAAACTCCAACTACCAGAGAAGCAAGCTCAACTCCAGGAATAAAAAGAAATGAGGTTATGGAGCGTGTCAATAAAACTTTAGAGAATGTAGAAGATAAAATTGAGCTAAATCAAGAAGAAAGAGAAGCAAGACGCGAAGAGTTTCAGACAAAACTTGAAGAAATGAAAGATATACGCAAACAAGCAATGATTGAACGTGTAGATGAAAAAATAAGTAATTTTAACGAGAAACATACAACAAAGTTACAGAATGGATTAACAAGAATGCAGGCTGTACTTGATAAAGTAGAAACGCGAGCATCATCAGAATCTGCTAAAGGTGTCGATGTTGATGAAGTAGAAGCTGCAGTCGAAGAAGCTCAAACAGCAATAGATGCCGCCCAAGAAGCAATAACTACGCAATTGGAGAAAGAATACGTTATAGATTTAACAGATGAAACATCAATTCGTAGTAGTGCAAAAGAATTATTTACAGAATTCAGAACTGATCTAAAGGCTGTTCATGAGTTAGTAAAAGATGCTCATACAGCTGTGGTAAAAGCAGCACGCACGTTGCCTAAATCAATAGTAACTTCAGTTGAAGATAATTCATCTTCGGATGAAGCTGATAGTGTAACACCTAGTGAAGATACAGAAGAAAATTAATATCTAGAAATAATTATAATTTTATATAGAATACATGGATCCAGATAATAAAAATAAACCATTAACATCAACTCAAACATCAGAGACACCAGTTACGCCTACAACGCCAATTACACCACCAACAGAAACGCCTGCAATGCCATCTGTATCACCAACATCAGCAGAAAAACCTGTAACCCCTGTAACACCACCAGCTGAACAACCTTTAACAGCAGATACACCAGCTATAACTGAAAAACTTGATGCAGTAAAGCCTGTAGAAACAACGACATCAGATTCATTTCAAACTATGGCCCCGACAGATCCTAATTCTACACCTCCTCCAACAATGCCACCATCACAAGATCCAACATCACCACAGGATCCTGGTTATGCACAAACAAAATCACATAACATGATGTTTATTTTAATTGGACTTGTAGTGCTTATTGTGATTAGTTTAGTAGTATTATTTTTCTTTAGACAATTTACAAGTATGACAACAGGAGGTACAACCCCAACACCACAAGCCATGACATCGCCAACGCAGCCGCCAGTTTCGCCAACTGTCACACCTGCTAATACAGAAGAAGCTGAGCTTCAAGAGATAGATCTCGGAGAGGTAGATGAAGAACTTAGTAATATTGAAAAGGACATAACTGAACTCTAATTTAAAAGCTATATATAACTTCTTTTTTTGTTTAGAATCGCATATATTTTATATCCCGTTTGTTTGTGCTTGAACTGTTGGTGAAGGAGACGGAGTATTTGTTGGTTGAATTGTTGAGGTCGGTGCAGCTGTTGGAGTTGGAATTTGTTGTATATTTTGATAATAGAATGTTCTAGAGATTCTTTCTTCATCACCTGAAATAAGACTTTTAAATCTTACATCTAGCTTTTTTTCACCAGATTCCATATTGTAAATTGAAATATCTCGATCATCGAAATTACTCCAAGAACCACCATTAATTCTGTAAGACCACACAATTGCACAATATTCATTAGCTGTATCATTTTGGCTAACTATAATTGAAAGAGGATTATCACGTATTGTTTCTCCAGCTTCTGGTGAGACAATTGTTACAGGCCCGACTTCATCAATACATGTCGTATTTGTATCCGTTGGTTCAGAAACTGTATTTGTATCTGAATCATCATTATTTCGATCTTGAATAATAGTTATAACAGCTGGAGATGGTTCTGTTTTTTCATCAACAGGTTTTTTTTGGTTTTGTAAATTGGTATAATTAAGCAATATTACAGACAAAAGAACAGGTATAGATAATATAGCAGTAATAAACTCTATATATTTTTTCTTATCAGGAAGTTGACTAATTGATCTAATAAAACGCTTTATTTTATCGAACATATCACTAATTGTACTATATTTTAGATTACTATCAAGCCTTCATCCTAATTTTGTGTAAGAATGAAATGTAATAAATAAATGTATTAGAATTGTTTTTTATATAGTTATGCAAAAAGGTCTTATCCCAATTTTACTTTTAACATTCGTTAATATACTTAATTTTGCTATCATGATTCCTGTTCTACCATTTATAGTAGAACAGTATGGTGGTGGATCTTTAATGTATGGCATATTACTTTCTATGTATCCATTATTTCAGTTTTTTGCCGCACCAATACTTGGAGCATGGAGTGATCTACAAGGTAGAAGACCAGTTCTTCTTATTTCTCAAGCTGGTACGTTATTAAGCTGGGTAATTTTTGCAATAGCTTATTTTGTACCAAATATATCAATAGGATCTTTCGCTTTGCCTCTAATTGTTATTATGATTGCACGAATTGCAGATGGTGTTACAGGTGGCAATAATTCTGTTGCAAACGCCTATTTAACAGATATCACCAAACCAGAAGAACGAGCAAAACGTTTTGGTATGTTAGGTGGTATTGTTGGTTTAGGACTTATCATTGGCCCAGCAATTGGCGGATACACAAGTTCTCTTGGAATTGGATATTTAGGTACAGCTTTAGCAAACATTGCACTTTCAACAGTTACACTCATTCTTATGTGGTATTTTTTACCAGAAACTCTTAGCAGAAGTGAAAGAGATGAATCGTTACATTTTAAATGGACAGATGAAATTCAATTTATAACAAAGCTCAAAAAATATTCAGAAAATAGAATATTAAAATATTTATTTTTTATAAGAGTATTTTTCTTATTAAGCTTTAATGCCTATACTTCGATAATTGTTTTATTTATGATCGAATCATACAAATTAGAGCAATCACAATTAGGTTTATTATTTCTTGTTACTGGTTCATATATGATTATAAATCAAATGTTTGTATCACCATTTTTTGCTCGTAAATTAGGTGTATTAAAAACATTTGTCATTGGTTTAGCACTATTTATTTTTTCATTAATAACGTTAGAATTTGCATCAAATGTATGGTTGTTTTTATTAAATGCATATTTTTTAAATGTAGGAATATCTATGGCATTCCCTACATTTAAATCGTTACTTTCACATAATGTTGAACAACGTAAGCAGGGAGAGATTCAAGGCATTGATGAGGCATTTTTAGCGGCATCAGCAGCTATAGCACCAATAACAGCTGGATTCATATATCAGTATGTTGGTAAGTATTCATTTGGAGTTTTTGCAATTGGCCTTTTAATACCTTTATTTTATTTTGTCACAAGATATAAAAAGAAGCCTAATGATTAATATTATTTGTGGCTATTTTTATACCACATATAATAAACAACAGGAACGAAGAAGAGCTTAATAACACCTGAGAAGAATAAGCCTGCAATTATTGCTCCACCTAAACCTCTCCATAATGGATCAGATAATGTAATAGGTAAAAGTCCAAAAATTGTTGTAATTGATGTTAATAATACTGGTTCTAGACGACTTCCAGAAGCATCAATAATAGCTTTCTTAAGTTCTATTCCATGACGTAAATTTTCATTAATTTTTTCCATAACAACGATTGCGTTTGTTACAACAATTCCAAATAAAGCAAGAATTCCAATTAATGCTGGGAATGAAAGAGGAGTGCCAGTTAATCCAAAAACATAAAATACTCCAGAAATCGCAAGTGGAATAGTGAGCATTACAATTGCAGCTTGACGATAGGAACCGAATTCAATAATCATTGTTGCTAAAATAAGCAAGAAAGAAAGTCCCATAGCCTGAATAATAGAGTTTATAGAATTCTGATTTTCTTCGTTAACACCACCTGTTTTCCAACTATAACCTTGTGGAAGATTTAATGAATCTGCATATTTTTCAAGTCCAGCGTTTATTTCAGTAACATTATAACCTTCTTCAATACTTCCTGATACAGAAATAGTACGATAAGAATCTTCACGAGAAATAAGAGTTGGATTGTTTTCAAGCTTTAAACTTCCAAGAGAAAGTAATGGAACATTTCCATTCGGACTTGCTATATATAGTTGACTTAAATCTTCTGGATTTATATTTCCAGAAGTCAGTCTAAATATAACATCCCGTTTTTCTTCAAAACGAACTGAATCTAATGTAAAACCATTTGCATAGGTACGAAGCCACAAAGCAAGAGTATCTCTTGTTATACCAGCATCTGCTAATTTACTAGCATCAGGTACGAATACAATTTTACTTGTACCGGATTCTAAAGATTTACTTACATTTGAAATGCCAGGTTGACTTTCTAAATATTCGATTATTTTATTTGAATAACTATCCAATGTGCCTAAATCATCACCTAATAATTTAATCTGAATATCAGCACCTGCAGGAGGTCCACCACTTAATTCAATAACTTGTAGTTCACCACGATCATAGTCTTTTAATTTTTCACGAAGGTTATCGGCAATTTCAAAAGAAGTAACATCTCGATCTTTTGCATCACCAACATTTAGTGTATATAAAAATGAATTAGTTTTTGATTCACGTTCAAAGTTGGCATCAAATTGATATCCAGTTTCAGAAACGATTCGTTCAACATGATCAATAATTCTAATTTCATTTAGTAATCTTTTAGCTTCTACTTTTGTTTCTTGAATACTTGTGCCTTGAGCCAAACTTACTGAAAGATAAAGGGTATCTTCATCTGTACTTGGGAAAAATTCATTTTTTACTAAACCAAATGGTACCAATAAATATGAAACTAATGCGAATACAACTAAAAATGAAATAACACCTCTCTGATAACCTGTATTATCTAATACCTTGGTAATAACTCTCATATATAAGAGACTAAGTTTTTGTGTATTAATAATACCGTTATCAAGAATTATGCGAGTCTTATTAAACCAATTTTGTATACGGGGATTACGATCAAAAAGATGCAGAATTCTTTGTATATATAAGTCTTTAAAGAAATATAAAATAATACTGATAGTAATAATAATTGCCAAACTTGGAATCATAAAAACATTTTTTGGAAGAATGAAATAGATTATTGTTCCCAAAATAATAAAACTTAAAACAGTAAGTAGAATTCTTACTCGTCTTGGCATATTCAATTTAAGAAATACAATCATAAGTGGAATAGTTATAAGTACTGCAATTGCTGTAGATGAAACCATCGTGGCGGTAATAATAATTGGGATTGGTTTGATAAATTCACCAATAATGCCAGTAGCAAGAAGTAATGGAATAAATGACCAAATAGTAGTAATTGTTGTCGACCAAATTGGAACTATAAAATCGCGCCATACAAGGATGCCAGTTTCTGCTGGAGTAAGTTTACCTGTTCCATAATAGCGTGTCATTGCAGACACAATAACAATGGTATCGTCGATTAAAAGACCAAGAGCAATAAGGAATGAAAACATTGTTAAAAAGTTCAATGTTTGGCCAAATCCGTTAGCAATTGCAATTGCAGATAAAAATGTGAGAGGAACTGTAAAAGATGCAATTAAAGCCTGTCTTAAACCAAGAAACACAAGTAATACACAGAAAATTAGAAGTACTGTTGTACTAAATTCGGATAACAAATCATCAAATTGTTCTGTGATCATTTCTCCAGTATTACTAATACTTACTAGTTTAATTTGGTCTTCATAAGGTTTTAGATATCCTTCAACAGCTTTGACTGTTTCTTCGGCAGCTTCATCAATATCTGATGATTTAGTTTTATATACAAAAAACTGAACTGCAGGTTGTGCCTTTTGCGAATTATCAGCATACAAAGTTTCTGATTGATTAGAAGTTGGAGCTTCTTGAATAATAGCAATATCACTTAAAGAAACTACTGTATCTTTAACAGTAATTCTAATATTTCGAATATCTTCAATAGAACTAACATCTGGATCAATAGTTAAAGAAAGAGTAGAACCGTTAGCTTGAACGGAACCAGCTGGGTAAGAAGAAGCTGCAGCTGATAAAGCTTGAGATAATTGTAACGGTGAAATATTATATTCATTCACTTTTACAGGATCCATAAGAATCTGTAACTCTTGATTTACACGTCCAGAAATTTGAACTTGCCCAACATGTGGTAAATCTTCTATAACATCCTCAAGATTTTTTGAAATACGCATGAGCGTTGGAAGATCTTTTGATGTCAATGCAAAAGTCCATACTGGTGCATTTTCAAAGTCAAGCGCTTGCACTTGTGGGGTAGTTGCTTCTTCTGGTAAATCATTTACTAAATCTACTGCTTCTTGAACATTATCACGAGCTTCATCTGTTTCAACAGTAGATAAAAACTGTAATACAATTGTTGAAACATTATCACGAGAAGTAGAAGTCATAACATCCACATCTGCTACAGATTTTAATTGATCTTCTAAAGGAATTGTAATAAGTGCCTCAATATCTTGTGGGGTAGCTCCAGGAAGAACTGTATTTACAACAACAATTGCAATATCTACTTCTGGATTTAATCTGCGTGGAATGTTAAAAAAGTTAACGAGTCCTATTACAAATATTGAAATAATCAATAGAAGGACAAGACGAAAATTAGTTACATATTTCGCCTGAAATGAATTCCAAAGACTGGAATCAAATTTAAGTCCTTGTAGATATGATGCTATTTTTTCTGCCATAAATATGTGTTTAGTTTTTTAATAAAACTGGATCTCCACCTACAATAGATCTATCTAAAATAATCATATCGCCGCTTGCCAAGCCACTTTCCACTTCTACAAAACTTCCAATTACATTGCCAAGTTTAATAGGTTTTGTTACAGCCTTTTTATTTTTTGCAACAAAAACATAGGTATCTGTTTCTGTTTGATATACACTATCAAGAGGAATAAAAGGTACTGCAGAACCTGTATCGAACATGCCGACAGGAATTTGTACAGTTATATAACCGTCATTTGTAACTTGTTGATGATACATATCTGGAATAGGGTAGTACACCCCGTATAAACTTCCATTTATTGCATCTTGTGTTACATAAGAAGGGTAAGCTTCATATTCAAAATCTCCAACACTCAAAATACTTGGTTCCATATAAGAAACTTTTTGAGCAATCTCTCTTGGAACATATGCAATAGCTACAATTGGATCTTCTTCAATTACCTGACTTAAGACAATAAGTGGTGTTCCTGGTTGAACTGCTTGACCTACTTTTACATTAACTCGTTGAACTACAGCATTAAATGGAGCAGAAGGTGCCATTGTTGCTGCCTGAACCTGAGCAAGTTGATACTGTAATCTAGTAACATCTCGACTTAATTCGAGTGTTTTTTCCTGAATTTCTAGTTGTTTAATTGTAATATCTTTTTTTAATGTTTCGAGTTCTGCTGGTGTTTCTTCATCATCAGAGGTGTAATCTGTATTTCTTAAAGCACTTCTTAATTGATTATTTGCAGACAAAAATTGACTTTTCATTTGCTGTAATCCTGAGATCTCTGAAGGAGTTGTACTACCAGCAATACCTGCATCCAATGCTTCTAAAATATCTTCATTCAATACAATAAGATTATTGGTTTCTTCCATAGATTTTCGAGAAATTTCTCGAAGTTCATCTGAATTTTCATCAGTTTTATTTGCTACATCTTTTTGTTTTGCGATTAGATCTTTTTGCGTATCATAAGTTTCATTTACATTTTGAAGTTGTCTTGCAGCTAAATTAGCTTGTAATGCCAATGCATCTCCGCCTTGATAATTACTTGATTGATAGAGAAGAGTAGTCCCTCTTGTTACTTTTGTCCCAGGTTCAACATATATATTTTGAACAATCCCTGGTGAAAGAGCAGTTATTGTAACAACTCCAGATTTTTCAATCTGAGCTTGTACATTTAATTTTGGCGCTGCTCCAATAGTATAAATTTCTACCTCTTTTGATTCTTGTTCTACAGTTTTTTCTTCAGCAGGTGGTTTTTGAAGTAAATTACTTAAAATTATAAGTACAACAAGTGCACCTAATAATATAAATAGCGTAGTGAAAGGTCGTTTATTTATAAAAACTGAAGCCTTCTTTTTTGGTTCAGATGTTCTTTTTGTAATGAAGTTTTTGGCTTTTGTAAAGCTCTTTTTAATGTTATTCATCATAAGCCCTATAGTATATCATAGAGAATGGGAAAAAGGAAGAGTAACGGATTATTCTTTTACAAAAGAACCCCGCCCATGTGATGTTGCCACATAAGCGGGGTTCAGATAGATATGAGTTATTTGTTTCCCTTTATTCCACAACGCGAATTGTGGTTAAATTGAAACAATTACTCTTATCAGACTAAAGGAAAAACCATACTGCTAATACTGCCGTTGTCGTCATAGTGACTGTATACGGCAGTGCCATCCAAAACATCCGACCATAGGATAGACGGATGAGACCAGCAATGGGCGAGGTCAAAAGGAAAAGAAAAGCGGCTTGTCCGTTTGGAGTTGCAACTGATGGAATGTTAGTTCCAGTGTTAATTGCAACTGCAATAAGTTCAAACTGCTCTCGTGACATTTGCCCCGCATCAAACGCAGCCTTTGCCTCTGAAATATATACAGAGGCTACGAACACATTATCACTGATTGAGGATAGGATGCCAGTTGCTGCAAAGAATGCAAGCAATTGGTTTTTACCCTCAACTTGGAGCGCCCATTGGATAATCGGTGCAAATAAATGATTCTCGTGAATCATTGCAACGATTGCAAAGAACACTACAAGCAAAGCTGCAAAGGGGAGTGACTCTGTGAATGCATGACCGATACGGTGTTCTTCCGTAATACCATTCATTGCTGTTAGAAAAACAATAATACTAAGGCCAATTAATCCGACCTCAGCAACATGAGTTGCTAACGCAACAATTAGTGAAATAGCGGCGAACGCTTGCACAACTAAGCGAAGGGAACCTTTTTTATCCCTTTTGTTGTTTTGTCGTTGTGCAAAGTCCAGCATAACTTGTCGTGTTTGTGCTGGAAGTGTAGCACCGTATCCAAACCATCTATTTTTCTCTAGGACAATACAAGTACCAAGTCCTACGAAAAATACAGGAATTGAAACTGGCGCAACCTTTACAAAGAATGTTACAAAATCCCATTCCATCAAATGTCCGATAAGGACATTTTGAGGCTCGCCAACTAAGGTACATACACCTCCTAATGCGGTGCCAACTGCGGCATGCATAAGGATACTGCGCAAGAATGCTCGAAATTGTTCTAGTTCTTCACGCCACTCATGATGTACCGCATCATCGTTAGTATGATCATGATCATCTTCTTCACCTCGACGTGAAGCAAATCGATGATACACTTGAAAGAATCCTTGAGTAACGTTGATCACAATCGCGACAACCGTTAATGCATCTAGGAATGCACTTAGAAAGGCTCCCATAAAAGCAAAAACGAATGCCAATGTTGGTTTGTTTCCTATCCGAACTAAAATGTTCGTGAAAACAAATAGCAGCATATCTCTCATAAAGTAGATTCCTGCCACCATGAACATCAGTAGGAGCAAAATAGGGAAGTTATGTTCAACTTCGGTATATACTCCTGCTGGTGATGCCATGCCAATTACTACTGCTTCAATTGCAATCAATCCACCCGCAGGAAGCGGATAACAATTGAGTGCCATTGCAAGACAGAAGATGAACTCAATAATGATAATCCATCCTGTGATAAACGGTCCAACCGTCAATAACAAGATCGGATTTAAAATCAAGAATCCCAAAATAGTCAACTTATACCATTCCGGAGATCCATCCAAGAAATTCTCGAAGAAATTTTTCATTGTTCCTCCTAAGAGTTGAACGTAGAATACTCAAGTTAGTTATATGGTCCTCTGTAGACCAATATGCCAACAAACCAGGCTATTGGAGTAACATATAAAGTATTAGTATGCAGATAGCAATTACTTATATTTCCTAAAGTAAATATTATTTGCGCACTAATGAAGTGCTTATTAACATATTGGTCTACAGAGTTATTTAGTCTGATCTATCTGTTAAAGTACTAATAGTTAGTAACTATTAATAATGCTATTTTGACAAAAATATAAATAATATATTTATCTAAAAGTATTATGGCCTATAGAATATCACATTCTATGTACACATTCAATACATATTGGTTGTGCATTATAAATCAGTTCTAGAAGAATAAAATGAAGGTTACTAGAAATTGAAATTTATCCTTTAATCTTTTGCATTATTTCATCGCTTGCTTCTTCTGGAGTAGAATCTTCTGTATTAACTACCACATCAGCATATTCTCTGTAGAGCATATCTCTTTTGCTGTAGTGTTTTTCCATTGTTTTAAGAACAAAATTAGGACTTTCTTTTTTGAATTCACTATATAGATTTACCAATCTTTCAGTTAAAACTTCTGGTCTTGTTTCTAAATACACGACTTTTACATTTGGTGCATTTTCTTTAAAGTAGAGGATATTTAAATTATTTTCAACGGTTGCTCCTCCAAAGATAACAACTATATTATCTTTTTTACTTAATTCTTTTGTTGTTTCTAATTCTTTTTCTTTCCATACCGATACTTTATCTTTATATGCTTCAGTTACAGTTTTAAAATTAGTTTTATTAAGTACTAGATCATCAAGCTCTACACATTCATATCCCATTTTTTTTGAAAGTACAGTTGCAACACTTGTTTTACCTGCTCCTAATAGTCCAATTAAAAGTATTACCATATATGATTTTTTTGAAACTTATACTAGACCCATCTTACCGTTTCAAAATTTATAAGTCAATAGAGGGAGATATTAATAGATGTATCCATGATGTATCAAAACTTAATGCGTATGAGGATTAGCAATTAAATTATATGCTAATTTTCGTTGATACATTTCGGATAATTTAGGATTCTCTTTGGTTAATTTAACTAACTCATCATTATTTTCGTTAATAAGATCCTTATTTTCTTTAATAAGTCCTTTAATAATATTTGCATGTTCATTCTTACCTAAGTATTTATCAATTTTATTCAGATATTCAACAACCATTTGACTGGTAATAATGCGAGCTTTTAGAATACCAATACGATCTTGAATTAAATTCTGTCTTTCAGATTTAAAGAATTGTTTTAATAATGGAAATTGACCAGCAAGTGATCTAAGTTTATAAATACGTTTTCTAAATGAACCTTCGGTTTTAACTTTGCCACCTGAAGTAACTGCGCGTCCTGCATATACTTCTGGATACTCTAATGCATCTTCTTGAATATCAAGTTCTACATCAAAGTCAAAATAAACGTTTTCAGAAACATAACCTTGGTTATATAAATCTTCTAAACCATTTCTTTCAATTTGAAGTGATTGAATTCTAAGACTTTTTTCAAAATATTCTGGTTTTAGAATTGAGTTAAGTTTCTTTTTGTGTTCATTTTCAGCATCATTTAATTCTTTCTTTAAATCTTGAAGAATATCTGGGTCAAATTCTTGATCTTTAAGATTTTCAAGTGATTGCTTTGCTTCTTCAAGTTCCAGAATGGTAAGTTCTTCATGTAAAACTTCTTCTTCTTTTTTTGGAAGATGAACACCAAGTTTTAACAATAAACCTTTAATAGTTAATCCATTAACAAGAAGAGTAAAAAGTAATGCTCCCATGGTGAAACTTAACATATCATTTCTATATGCAAAATCTTCTGGAAGAGAATATACAAGTACCAATGGAATAACTCCTCTTAAACCACCCCAGTTTAAAATATGTAACCAACTCATTGGTAAGTTTGGCTCATCTTTAAAGAAAGGAGTGTAATTTGTTATAAGTGCGGAGCCATATACAGAAATAGCTCTTCCTAATAGAACTGCAACAATTGCATATAAAATATTTATTGGTTTATTTGAAAAGATTGAAAAATCAAGACTAAATGTTGCAAAGAAGAATACAAGTGAGAGTGAGAGGAATGCAAAATAAGACCAAAATGATTCTACGAAATGGCGAACACCAGCTGAAAATTTAGTTTTACCCAAGTTTCCAACGACAATTCCACAGATAACACAAGCAATAACTCCAGAAAAATGGAAGAAATATTCAGCAGCAGCAAATGAACCTAAAGCTGCGGCAACTGTAATTGTTGTTTCAATAACAGGATCGTTTTTAATTTTTTCAATAATTTTTGAAAAGACATATCCGGCAATTGCTCCAAAAATAATACTACCTACAAATGTATACACAAATGTCCATGTAGAACCAAGTAATGCATCAGACTGAAAACCTGTACTTGCAAGAACAAAAGCAGAAATAACTTTAAAAGCAATAACACCAGTTGCATCATTTAACATACTTTCGCCATCAGCAACTAATCCTAATCGTTTAGGAGCACCAAGAGTTTTAAACATACTGATAACTGCAATAGGATCAGTAGCTGATATCAAAGCGCCAAACAAGAGAGCCATTTCAAATGGATAGCCAATAGCTATAGCTAAGAAATATGCAATTACAAATATAGATATTAATAATCCAACTGTTGCAAAAAAAGTAATTGTCTTGAATTGAAGTTTAAACTGATGAAAATTGATATGAAATGCAGATTCAAATAAAAGTAAAGGAAGAAGTACAAAGTAAATAACATCTGAACCTAATTCTAAATGAACAGGAATATGAAACCATTTCACTACATATTGTCCTAGAATTCCGACGAGTAAAAGCGCTACTGTATAAGGTAAAGCTGAAAATTTATTTGTAAAACGTTGAAGTAGTCCCGTGAAAATAAGAAATATAGAAATAAAAAGGATTAAATAAATAAGTCCATGTTCCATTAGATAGTGATTAAATTTTAATTTGTTAAATAGTTGACAATTATATCGTTAAGATGCTACATATTCAATATGCAACATTTTAAATATTTAGTATTACTAAAGATTCACATTGTAACTTTTTTATAATGTAATGGGGATGCATCATGGATATGTAGGTTATGATAGATTTTCATCCATGTCTTTTTCAATAAGTTTACGTAAGTAAACAGATTTAGGCAGTTTATTTTTTTTAGCAATATCATCCAAATAAGAAGCAATATTTGGTGTAATAAAAAAGGTAAATCTTAAATCACTTTTACTATGAATATAGTGTAAAAAGTCATCTAAAATAGAAGGAAGTTGAGGTGGAGTGTAGCGTTCACATAAAAGTTTTTCATCTTTATGATGAGCTAATAAAGATGGTGGCTCACCTTCACTATAAAGAATTAAAACTGGTTTACCAACACGAAGAGCCAGTGAAATTTCATAACCAACACTAATACTTGGAAAAGAAGTTTCTGCAACAATACCATCACAACTATGAATCCATTTTTCCAATTGATTATGAAATGCTAAACGTTCTTCGCGTGTTCCTAAACTAACTTCTTGTTCTGTAGGTTTTAGAATATGATCAGCAATAACATCATTACCTCGGCTTTTAATATGATCAATAATTTTCTTGTAATTTGGTAAATATTGTTGTTTTGCCGTAAGTGATGCAGTGAAATAAATTTTCAGATTTTTTTTAGAATTCATAGAAATATTATACCATTTATGAGTTATTAAGCGCAACTGTACAATTATATTCTGTATTGTTGTGTAATTGCGTAAAATGTGTATTCTTCTTACAAAAGCTTTATACTATATATCTATACTGACGATAGTTATTTATATTAATTATTAATTTATACTAAATTTATGGATAAAAAATCTACTTTTAAAACAGGACTTGTGTTAGGCGCCGTACTTGGCGGAATTGCAGCTTTTTTTCTTTCTCCAAAAACTGGAAAAGAAAATAGAGATCTCGCTCGTGAAAAGTTTGATCAGCTAAGAAATATGCTTAAAGATAAAAAAATTGATGAAATTGTAACTGAAATTTACGGAAAGGCATCGGACGAAGGTAAAAAGTTATATGTTACAGCTAGAAAAGAATTAGATGCAAAACTGGATGATATGAAAGATATAATTGGTGAAGTTGATAAGAAAAAATATATTTCTTTAGTAGAAGAAGTAATGGATCGTGTTCAGAATGAAACTGAAGCTACCAAAGATCGTATTATGAAACTTCAGGAATATTTAGTTAAGAGATGGGATAAAGCACAAACAATGGCACAAAAAGATGCAACAATGGTTGTGGAAGATGTTGAAGATAAAGTAGTCAAAAAGAAATAAGCAGTTTATAATATAAGAATGGATATACAATCAATTTTCTATATTGTTGCTATTATTGTAATGCTAACATGGCTTGTTGTATTAGTATTGTTTGCAGCTATACTTTGGACACTCTACAATGGTATTAAAAACGCACCAAAGCGCATTGAAGAAACCGTCTCAAATATTATAGAAAACAATAAATCTGGCTTAATGGGTATGGTAGGTGTAACGCTTGGCTCATTCTTGCTTGCCAGAATAAAAAGTTGGATGAATAAATAATCTTATATTTTCCTTCCGTATTTTTCTTTAGAAAGACGTATTATTTTTTCTTTATTGTCATTCTTCAATGATGGAAGTGGTAGTGTTTTTGCTGGGAAGGGTAATGTTGTCATTTCATCAATAGACATTTTCATAACAACTTCGTATTTACCAAGTGTTACTAAATCATTTTGAGAATATAATTCTGAAAATTCTTTTGTTAAATATTGCGCATCACTTGCTCCTGTTACAAATGAAATAAGTGTTCCTACGTTTCCAAATATGGCATTTATGATTGTCTCATCAAGCTGGCCAATATACTGGTTAGTCAATGTTAAGGCTAATCTATATTTACGAGCTTCGGAAAGAATTTTAATAAATGATGATGTTGCAAAGTTTTGGAATTCATCTACATATAAGAAAAAATCGCGACGATCATCTTCTTTTTGGAACGAACGATTCATAGCTGCAAGTTGTATTTGAGTAATCATCATGGCACCAAGAAGAGCTGCATTATCTTCACCCATTTTTCCTTGAGATAAATTCATAATCAAAATTTTTCCACTATTCATAATCTCTTCCAAGTTAACAGTAGATTTTGGAGTATTAATGATATTTCGGATCATTTTTGAAGTTACAAACTGGCCAATCTTATTTTGAATAGGCGATATAGCTTCAACACGCAATTTATCTGTCATTTTGTCAAATTCGTTAGTCCAAAAGTTTAAAAGAACTTCATCTTTTACATGTTGAATATATTTTTTTCTAAATTTTTCTTGTGCAAGTAAAGGAAGTGCATCTGCTAATGTGGAGTTTGGAACTTCTAACAAGGTTAAAATTGTATTTCTTAATATATATTCAAGTCTTGGACCCCAACTATCTCCATATAATTTATAAAAAATAGAAACAATACCAGAAGAAATAAGATCTTTCTGTTGTTGATTTCGTATTTCAAGCACATTCATGGAAAATGGTCTTTCGGTATCAAAAGGTTCCAAATACACAACATCATTAATTCTACGTTTTGGAATATATTCTAAAATTGTTTCTGATAAATCTCCGTGGGGATCTATAATGCCAACACCACGGCCACGACGAATATCATCAATTGCCATATTGGCAATAAGTGTAGATTTACCAGCACCTGTTTTACCAATAATATACATGTGTTTACGGCGATCTTTAGATTTAATACCAAAAATAGAATCGTTATTTTTATATTCTGCTTTTGCAAAAAAATTAACATCGTTTTTTTGTTCTTCAGAAATTTTATCTGTTGTTGGTAAATTTTCTGGTGGTTCACCAGCGAGAGTTTTGCCCCAGGAAATATTTTTTATACCAGCAAGAGCTTTTCCTGGTGGATGCCATAAAGTAGCAAGTTCCTGTGCATTTAAAATTTGTGTTCTATGTTCAAATAGGTTGAAAGAACGTTTTTTAGCACGATCTATAAATTCTTGTTTTCCAGAACGAACTGAAGTCATACTGAGTTTATTACCTTCTCCAAGGGCGAAACCTCCAAATGTTCCGGCAATATTATCTAGAAGAATTTGTGGATCATGTTCAGGACTTGAAGAAGAAACGATAACACGAATTGTTGTACGTCCACCTTCATACATAACTTTACGAGCTAAATGTGATGCATTCTCTGAAGATTTTTCTTCTTTAGTTTCTCCAGTTGTTGGATCTTTAACTGTTTTAGTACGAGCTTTTAACGTATTTCCTTGCCAAGGAAAAGAAGCAGGTGTTACTAATATTTGAATTGCTGCTCTGTACCATGGACCTTGTTTAGATAAAAGTCCAATTAATGCAGAAAGTGCATCTATATCTCCAAAATCTGCATAGGTTTTAATAGGTAAAATATATGTGTTCTGCAATTGTAGTTTACCTGTTGCGACAATGGGATTTTTCAGCACAATATCCATAGGGTCTTGTGTTTTTTGTATCGCACATTGAGGATATGATGATTGAATTAAGCTATGCACTAATGATTCACGATTTGTTGGAATTGAAGCATAATAATAAATTGTTTGTCCTGTTAAAAATATTTCAAAGGCAAAATTATCAACTTCATTAAAAAATCGAGTCATCAGACTTATTTGAGAAGAGAGAAGCGATGAAAATATCTGTGTTGCAGATTCTGGCGTTGTTTCATCGTCTTTTGGATTTCGTATTTGTAAGTGGGAAAATTGCATATTAAATTATATCATTTTAAAGTTTTTTATATTTAAAGGTTGTTGGTTGCGTGTGCTGATGCACACGCAACCAACTATAACCTCTAGTCAAGATACCACAGTGTACCGTTTTTGCCGTGACTGCGTATGTATTCTACAGAGCTGATAAAATCCAGGAGTGTTTCCTTAGATGTTCCAGCATCTGAAAGATATTTTCCGCTGCCACAGTTTGGGTTGACAGGTACATGGAGAGCCAGGTTTATAGTCCAGCCCACCGTACCCTTACAGAAATTGTCGGGTGCCGATATTGCGGTTGGTTCCGGCGGAGCCGGTACGAACCAGACTGTGCCCTTGTTCCCTTCGTTACGCAGACCGGTTAGGGCTTCGTTGAAGGTGTTGTAGGTGTGACGGTTTTCACCGATATCTACAACGAATTTTCCGTTGTCACAGTCAGGAGTGCCAGGGGTCATCTGAATTAGATTCAGAAACCATGCGATAACTCCATCACAGAACTGATCCGGGACCTCTGCAAAGATTCGATTCCAGAGTTGGGGAAAGTAGGTTAGCCATGGGCCAGTATGTGTTGGTATGAACCATAGTGCACCTATTTGTCCACGTTCCGTTAGATTGGTAAGAGCATCTTGGAGATTATCAAATTCGACATCTCCGAAATCTCCACCTACATCAACCATATAGCGGCCTTCTGGACATTGTGGGTCGATTGGGATGTTAAACTTGAGGTTTAAACCCCATCCTACTGTACCGTCACAAAAGCCTTGGGGAGCTTGTGATTCAAGCGGCTCGATAACAATCGGAGGATCAAACCATAGTGTTCCCACATATCCTCGGGCTGACAAGTTATACACTGCCAGCTCAAAAGTATCAAATGGGTTACTTAGTGTGCCACCGACATCGACAATATATTCGCCACCGTCTTCACATTTTGGATCCTGAGGAATTTGTGTATTGAGGTCAAGTGGCCATTCGGCATTACCCTCACAAAAACCCTCGGGAGCGCTTACTGGTTGTGGTTCTGGAGTTTGTGGTTCCGGAATAAACCAAATGCTTCCAACGCCGCCTTCTTCTGGTTGCGCAAGATAATTCAGCGCATCTTCGAAAGTAGGTTGTTTTGGGCTCAAATTGCCCGTTACATCTACTACATACTTACCAGGTCCGCAGTTTGGATCTGCTGGCTGTGGATTATTATTTAAATCCATAGACCAAGCTTTCTGACCGCTGCAAAACTCGGTAGCAGAAGGTGGGGGAATGGTACCATTTGCGCTTGCAGGAATGGGATTTGCCACGTAAGCTACTCCCAAAAATACTGCAAAAGCTATAATATACTTCCAGTTCTTAGACATCTGACTGTCTCCATTTCTATAAAAAGTGACTACTGACTAGAGATTACTTATTAAGGTGCTTATACTGCGTTGCATGCAAAAAAATCGCAGGAACATAGTATTTAGCCTATAGTATTATACATGAATTGTATTGATAAATCAACCTAAATCTTAAAAATTAAAGTAAGGAATATTATTCAAATAAATGCTTTTTTATTAGAAACAATGGAAGTAGCATTAGTAAACCAAATCCTGTGAATTGAAATATTTGAGGCCAATATACGATCATAACTGTATCGGTAATTTTATTTTCTGGATCTAATTCCCATCCATTTGCCCAATTATTTACTTTCAAATGAGTACTTATTTTAGAACCAAACACAGTAGGAAAAGATTTGTGTAACAGACTATCTTGATCAATATAATAAGCATCCCAATCTTTATGATATCCTTGAAAAAGTACTAAAGAAGAGTTATTACTAATATTTTCTGGTAAAGAAACTAGGTATTTTGTAAATGTTAGTTGTTGTGTATTTGGAATTACAATATTAGTAATTGGTTGAATAGGCTCAGAATTATATGTGATGCCAGTTATAAAATGATAAGGAATAGGGTAAATAAATACTTCTGCTAAATCGTTAACCGTTTCTTTTTCTCCAATTGAGACATTATCAAAATGAACTGTATAACCTAATCCATCTTCTGCAAGAGGTGGGATAACAAAATATTCCCATTCAAATTCTTTCTGATCTGATAAATAAAATTGTTGTTCTACATGTCTTGAAGTTAAGTTCTCAATCCACATTTTTAAAGGATTACTTAACATATTTCTACTTTTTACCCCAATAACATATCCTATGCGTTGGTCCAATGCTGGAAGAGAAATTGTCCTACATGCAGTAGCATTTTCAGAACTAATACGTATAAATTGCTCAGACAAGCTATCAAAAGATTGTTGTGAAATGATTCCAGTGCCTTGTGGCCAGCAGATAACTTCAGTTCCCATAGGATCACCTTTACCAGTAAAAATTACTTCGTCAGTAACTAAAGGTATAGAAATAGTTCCATCTTGTGAAACTACAGGTAAAACTTTATTAAGAAATGAGGCTTCATTTTTATTAATCTCTGGAAGAATTAACTTTGCATTTTTTAATGGATTCTGAGTAGCGGGTGTAAATACCAATTCATTATCATTTTTAGTGATTACATTTTTTATATTTACTGAACCACGACCAGAGAATAAAGTTCTATAGGGATAATATACAGACGGATTGCCAGAATTTGTATACATACCATAATCTTCAAAAGCTCGATCATAATCATTCCATACATAATCAGGGCTTACAGATGTATTAATATCTGTCATAA
>CAZSUZ010000018.1:20546-30335 GCA_964610165.1 uncultured Gammaproteobacteria bacterium | reverse complement strand
TCTGGGAGCAGTCTGACAGCTGCAGATTCGAGTGGTAATAATCGTAATGGATTAGGATATGGAAATGTAACAGTAGGTTCAACTGGTACTGGTAAATTTGGGAATGCGGCATTTTTTGATGGTAGTGGAGATTATTTAGATCCGGGATATAGTTATCCTGCAGGAACTACAGTCACTGTAAGTGCCTGGATTAAAACAACAACTAATAGATGGTATGTAGTAGGTAATCACCCAACAGAAAGAGATCTTTGGTTTTTAGGTACTATACAAGGTTCAAATTACGCAACTTTTAGATATGAAAATAATAATTCTGAAATAATACTCAACGGCGCAACTACAAATGTAAAAGATGGCCAATGGCATAATATAGTTGGTGTAACAACGAGTAAGAATGGATATTTATATGTAGATGGCAAACTGGAAGCAAGTAATACTACAGGAGGCAATTGGGGAGGAGGAACAGTCCTTATTGGTGGAAAGGTACAAGGTCAAGTTGAGTATTACACAGGATTAATGGATGAAGTTCGTATTTACAGTAGAGCACTCAGTCCAGATGAAGTATTAGATCTTTATAATTATGCACCAGATCCTGTTGCATATTGGAAAATGGATCAGACATCTGGTAGTGCTGTTACAGATTCATCAATAAATGGTAATTCCATAACGCTTGGTTCAGGTAATTCTTCTCCAAAATGGTCACAAGGTAAGTTTGGAAATGCATTACGTTTTAGCACACCAACTTATGGTTATTTAACTGATACAAATGCACTGTCAATAACGGGTAATCTTACTATGAATGCTTGGATTAAGTCAAATGATGTAACTGCTTCAACAGAATTTCCAATAGCAGGAAAGTCAGAAGGAGCTACAGTAAGTTATTTGTTAAGTCAGTATGGAGATGAGATACGATTATATATTGGATCAGCAAATAATTATGTAACAACAAATGCTGCTAACTTAAACATTAATCAGTGGTATAACGTTCAAGGAGTATATAATGCTTCTTCCCAAACTGCACAAGTATATATAAATGGTAATCTTGCAGCAGTTACTACCACTGGAACTATACCTTCATCAATAGCTGATAGTTCCAATAATTTTGTATTAGGTTATGCCGAAACTGGTGGGGTAACCACAGTAAATTTACAGGTAAGCACCGGTGATGATGATGGAGATACAGATGAACTTGCCGCAATTGCAAATTCTATAACAAGAACTACCATTCCTTTAGGTAGATATAATGGTAACACTCATATGGGTGTTACTCGATTTAATAATGTTACTGTTCCACAAGGCGCAACTATTACCTCAGCTACGTTTACATTAACAGGAAGTGATACATATAATTGTGGTGCATGTAATATGATTTTTAGAATTGAAGGTGAAGACGTAGATGATTCTGCAGCACTTTCTACAGCCAATATGTATAACAGAACAAAAACTACAGCAAATACTGCGTGGTCTCAGCAGAGTGTAGTTTTAGATACAGAGTATAGTAATTCTGTAACAAGTATAGTGCAGGAAATAATTGATAGACCTGGATGGACTTCTGGCAATGATTTGTCTATTATTGTTGAAGATAATGGCAGTGATGGTAGTGAATGGCAGGAATTTTTTTCATACAATGGTAGTAGTGTAAAGGCTCCACAGCTAGATATAACTTATTCTACATTAGCCACTAGTTATTATAATGGCTTAATAGATGAAGTGAAAATTTATAACTATGCTCGTACTCCTGCTCAAATAGTATCAGATATGAATGCTGGTCATCCTGCTCCTGGTTCACCAGTTGGCTCTGCAATAGTTCATTATAAATTGGATGAAGGATATGGAACTACTATTAATAATTATGGCAATTTGGGTTCCTCTTTAAATGGAACATTTGCGACTGGTACTTCTGCACCAAGTTGGTCTACTAATGGTAAATTTGGTAAAGCAATTAATTTTGATGGTTCAAGTGACTATATTTCAACTCCCGATAATTCTGCAGTAGATTTTAATGATCAGGATTTTACCATTTCTGGTTGGTTTTACAGGGATACTGCAACAACAGATGATATGATTCTTGCAAAAAGGAATGGTAATGCAGCTGGAAA
The DNA here is from genome assembly GCA_964610165.1 of uncultured Gammaproteobacteria bacterium. Classification (GTDB taxonomy): domain Bacteria; phylum Patescibacteriota; class Microgenomatia; order UBA1406; family GWC2-37-13; genus MFZZ01. The sequence goes on along the minus strand of CAZSUZ010000018.1, from coordinate 28,239 downwards.
TCAGGGATATATGGTTTGGGTAGATGATACAACAGATAAGATTGATTTTGAAATATCAGATGGAACTGATGAATACGATGTATTATCTTCTTCTACTTTTACAACTCCGGGATGGAATCATTTTGTTATTGTCTGGGATGATGATAATGCCGCAAATATAGAAATATATGTAAATGGAAAAGATGATAATGCAACACATACAGGTACACTGGCAAACATCGGAGACTTATCCACTGGTAACGAACTCCATTTAGGAAATGTTTCAGACAATGTGAGTAGTTTAAATATAGATTATTTCGATGGAATGCTTGATGAGATTAAAATTTATAATTTTGCATTTACACCAGATCAGATAAAAGTCGAGTACAATCATGGACAAGCGCAAGTAATGGGTGCAAATTCAACAGGAGTAGGTGGAACTTCTCCTTCTAATTCTGCCAGTCGTGAATTATGTGTGCCAGGAGATTCTTCAACGTGTAATGCACCTGTTGGTGAATGGAATTTTGAAAATATAGTAGGATCAACAGCTTACGATACATCTACAAATGGGAACAATGGGACTTTAACAAATGCGCCACGTCAAACAAAAGGTAAGTTTGGGAAAGGATTATATTTTGATGGAACAAATGATTATGTAGATTTTGGAGATATGACATCTTTGGAAGGAGTAAGTCAAGCGACATGGTCATTCTGGATAAAAGCCGATGCTTGGAATATCGGTCAAATTATTATGGGAAAAACAAATGTAACTACAACAGATATAAGCTGGCTTATAAACCATTCAAGTACAACTCAAGGCCGTTTGGTTATCACAATTGCAGCTTCTGCGAGTGATTTAACTAGATATGGATATGTAAATAGTGTGTTAACTGGTAATGAATGGAAGCATATAACAATTGTATTTGACGGTTCACTTACCGGAAATTCTAATAGACTAAAGTTATATATAAATGGTGTGCAGAATACATTAACATATGGAAGTACAATTCCTGCAACATTGCGAGCTACCAGTACGAGTACAGTTCTTGGAGGAATATCGGGTGCTACAAATTATAGTGTAAGAGGCACAATGGATCAGGTTCGTATGTATAATTATGCACGCACACCTGCACAAGTTGCCTGGGAATATAATCGTGGAGCCCCATTAATGTATTATTCGTTAAATGAATGTACAGGTACAACTATAAAAGATTGGGCGCCTAATGCAAATGGAGGCTATAATGGCAGTACCGGTACACTAACTATTGGTGCCTCAGGTTTACAAACTTCTGCAGGAAACTGTTCCTCAGGTACAGCTACTGAAGCTTGGAATAATGGTACAACGGGTAAAAAAGGAGCAGCAGTGAATTTTGATGGTACAGATGATTATATAACAGTAGCAGACAATACCATTATGGAGATTCCGACTAATCTGACAGTTTCATTTTGGACTAAAGTTGACTCAATACAAAGCGGACAGGCACCAAATTTTGTTGCAAGGTATGATGCAGGTGGAACGGGGGATCGCGTATGGAAAGTAGCCTTAAATGCAGATGGAACTATTAATTTTTATGCAGATGACAATGGAGATAATTTTACCAGTGCCTATGGAGTGACAACCACTGCCATAATTTCGACAAACAAATGGTATTACATAACAGCAGTAAAAAATGGAACGACCTGTTCAATATATTTTAATGGGAAGTTAAGTAATAGTGAGAATGATTGCCCATCAACTATTGATACTGGTGAAAGTGAACCTTTGGTAATTGGAAGAAGAAATGATGGTGCAACAGTAAATTATATTGATGGATTAATAGATGAAGTAAAAGTTTTTAATTATCCATTAACTGAGGCACAGATTAAAACAGAAATGAATGCAGGAGCAGTTCGTTTTAATTAGTATGAAAAAAATAAAGCAAATATTATTTAATTTAAATCCGGCCCGATATTTCGTTCGAATAATGAAACGGAATGCGGGGATCATTGTCGGCGGATTGATGATGATTTGTCTTTCTGCATATATATTCCATGATAAAATACCGTTTTTTTCAGCAGATCCCGGGAATGATCCCGTTTCTTACTGGGCTTTTGACGAAGGAACAGGGAGCACGGCGTATGATACGGTTGGTTCAAATGATGGAACATTTGCAGCCGGAAACAGTGCTCCATCATGGGTTTCAGAAGATCAATGTATTAGCGGGAAATGTTTACGGTTTGACGGGTCAGATGACTATGTACAGATTCCTTCAAATTCAACGATTGGCAATCTTACGTCAAGTTTAACAGTGTCAGGATGGATTCGATTAAATTCTGTCTCAGGAACACAAAGAATTTTTGGAAGTTATCGTGGTGCGAGTCATGACGGGTTTGCCTTTGGTACTAATGGAACAAATTTAATATTTACTTCGTACTCAATAAAAGATTATATAAGCTCAGGGATAACATTAACTGCCAATCGCTGGTATTATATCACAGCAGTTTTGGATTCAAATTACGATGTGACTTTTTATGTAGATGGTAAGCAGATTGAGACAGTTACTCATAATGCTGCCAGTGTTGCCAATACCGATGATATTTTTCTTATAGGTGCAGATGGAACTGAGTATTTTAAAGGATATATTGATGAAGTAAAAGTTTACAATTATATCCGCTCGGCAGATCAGATAAAAGCCGATTATGCCTCGCGGGGTACAACCAAAGGTGTCTCCGCCAGTTTTGGAAATCAGGATACCGGAAAAAAATTGTCAGATGGGTTGGTAGGCTACTGGAATATGGATGCAGGTACCGGAACTTCAGTTGCTGATATAAGTGGAAATAATCAAACTGGTACATTAGGAAGCGGCAGTTCAGCACCAACCTGGTCAACGGGTAAGTTTGGATCTGCTCTTCTGTTTGATGGTACTAATGATTATGTTGGATTTAATGCATCTGTTGATCCGGTCACTGGAGGGAATCCCCGTACAATTTCAGCATGGGTATATACTACAGCACAGAATGCAGCTTTGGTATCTTGGGGAAGCTATAGTACCGGACAGTCAATGGAGCTCAGCACTAATGGTAATGGAGATATAATTCTTCAATTCTATAATGCCGGAATAGTGGATGATGATGGCCAGTCAGTGACAAATAAATGGACTCACGTTGTTGCCACGTGTACAGGTAATACGGTAAGTACTTGTTCTCTATGGAAAAATGGTCAGTTAGCCGAAACTTCTACGAATACGACGACAATAAACACATCAACTACCGGTTCTTTGAAATTTGGTTTTCCGGTAAGTGGAACGTCAAACATTTTAAGAGGAACACTTGATGAAGTCCGCATTTACAACCGTGCGCTTGATCCTTCAGAAGTCAAAGCGCTTTATGAATGGGCACCCGGGCCGGTGGGGTGGTGGAAGATGGATGATAATGTTTCAGGAACCGGACAATCGCTCAATGATTCATCAGGAAATGCAAATATAGCTGGCACCGATGATGGTGTAAACAACACAGGTATGAATTGTAAAGTACAGGGGAAGTTCGGAAAGGGGTGTAGTTTTGATGGGAGTGATGACTATGTAATGATTGCCAATCCGACACTGGATGATTTTGGTACTGGAGAAATGACAATACAGACATGGGTAAAAACAACCAGCACTATTTATCAATTATTTATAGATAATAAAGGTGCAGGATCAAATAACGCAGGATTTAATTTGCAAATGCAAGCAGGAGGAAATGTATATTTTAGAATAGCAAATGGATCAACGCAATTAAGTTTGAATCCGGGTGCGAGTGCCAATGTAAATGATGGACAATGGCATCATTTAGCAGGTGTACTTAAACGAGATGCTGCTAATGACACTCTTTATTTATATAAAGATGGCGTATTAGCAGGCAGTATAACAAATACAGCTGGTTGGAATATAACAAGTAGCACGCCACTCTATTTTGGTGCTTATGGATCTGGAGCAGATACTTCTAATTTAAACGGTAGTCTTGATGATGTCAAAATCTACAATTATGCCCGTACACCTTCACAAATTATCGAAGACATGAATGCGGGCCACCCAGTCGTAGGAACACCTGTAGGTTCAACTGTTCTTCATCTTAAAATGAATGAAGGTTATGGTAGTACTGTAAATGATTCTAGTCCACAAGGCAATAATGGAACTATTACTGGAACTTCTGCACCATCATGGACAAATAACGGAAAATTTGGGAAAGCGTTACAGTTTGATGGTACAGATGATTATGTAACTCTACCTGGAAACTTATCTTATGGAACCAGTGATAGCTGGTCTGCTTCTTTATGGCTTAAAGAAGAACCAGGAGATTCTGATTGGTCATTCTTTTTAGGAGAAAAAGGAACTAATGGTGAAGGTATCTTATTTAGATCCACTACCAATTTATTGCAGTTTAGAGGTAGCGATTTAACTTATGTAGGTGGACCAGAAGTAGATCGAGATCAGTGGAATCATGCTGTCGTTACTTACAGTAGCGGAACTTTATATATTTATCTGAACGGTACTCAATATGGACCATATACGTTAGCAAGTACAATGGATTTTACAGGAATCGGTTATGCATACGGTGGCGACCATTATTTTAGAGGTAGTATTGATGAAGTTAAAATTTATCCATTTGCACTTACGGAAGATGAAGTAAAAGTAGATTATAATGCGGGTAAATCTATTGTCCTTGGTTCAACTTCAACAGGAGTAGGTGGAACTTCTCCTTCAAATTCTACCAGTCGTGAATATTGTATTCCTGGGGATACCACTACGTGTAATGCACCGGTTGGGGAATGGAAGTTTGATGAAGGAGTAGGAAATACAGCAAATGATACCAGTGGAAATGCAAATACAGGCACTTTAAGTGGAGCAATTTGGAGTACTGGTAAGTTTGGAAGAAGTGCCCAATTTGATGGTATTGATGACAAAGTTAATATCGGGAGTAATTCCAATATTGACGATTTAGCTTCCGGTGCTTTTACGGCAACGGCATGGGTGAAAGCAGATACTATGACTGCTGATCAACGAATATTCAGTGCAAATTCAAATGAAGGCTGGTATGCATTTATCGAAGCGGGCAGAGGAATTGATGTGATTGTTGACACAGACAGTCAAAATGCTTTAAGTAGAACAGGGACAGATGATTTTTCACTTGACGGAAAGTGGCATTATGTTGCTTTCACATATGATAATAATGGTGACAGGAAAATATATGTTTATATTGATGGTAAAGAAATCAGCTCTTATGTGAGTCAGGTTACGGGTACCGGGACCGTAATCTCTGATGCTTCTGTGAATAAGTTTATTGGTGGAAGAGGTAGTAATAATTGGGTTTGGGACGGCAAAATTGATCAAGTGCGTTACTATGATTATGTCCGCACTCCAGCACAAATAGCCTGGGAGTATAATCGAGGAGCCCCAATTGCTCATTATCAATTTAATGAATGTACAGGATCTACAGTTTATAATGCGGCTCGGGATAGTAATAATAAACCAGTTGGAAATAATGGAACTATTACAATTGCTGCTACAGGCAGTCAGACTAGTACCGGAACATGTTCGTCTGGAACAGGAACAGAAGCTTGGAATAATGGAACAACGGGAAAGTTAGGAGCAAGTATTAGCTTTGATGGAAGTGATGACTATGTCAGTATCGGTGATACTGCGCTTTTAGATATTACTGATGATATGTCTGTAAGTGTATGGGTGAAAATGGATACACTTCGCGAACAGTCATTTGTCTCTAAATGGAATGGGCCAAGTAATAATGCTTCCTGGTCTTTTACTACAGATTGGGCTAGTTTTGATGAATTCTATTTAGCAATAGATGAGGATGGTAATCCGGCGGGAACTTATTATGTTATCTCCACAAATGCTAATCTTGAAACAGGAACATGGTATTATCTTACAGCTGTGTGGAATGGTACGAATATTATGTTATATAAAAACGGAATGCAATTGAGTACTACCACCTCCGGCAGCCCCCCATCTGCGATATTTTCCGGAGCTGCTAACCTAAATATAGGAGCTGCTAATGCTGGTTCAGCAGCATTGTTCGATGGGCAGGTCGATGATGTGAAGATCTTTAATTACCCACTTACTGTAGACCAAATAAAAACTGCAATGAACAGTGGTGCAGTTCGTTTTGAATAAGATAATTTCTCCTTTAAACTTAACTCGAAAATTAGTATAGTTATGATATGCTAGGAACTACTAGACTTTACCATTTTTTTCAAAATAAATTTAACTTCAAAAAGTGGTTTAGTACTAAACTTTCTTTTAGAACCTGGGCTATTTGTGTTCTGTCTTTTTTACTTATTGGTATCGGCTATTGGAAATTTGCAACAATAAGAGGAATTTTTTTACAAGCTTCTGGTGCAGATCCAGTTGCCTATTGGAAGTTTAATGAAGGAGTAGGATCAACTGTTAATGATGCAGTAGGAACAAATATTGGTAGTTTTGGATCAGGAAATTCTGCACCAACGTGGAAGACAGATGATCAATGTATAAATGAAAAATGTCTTTATTTTGACGGCACTAATGACTATGTCAATGTAGCGGATGATGCTGATTTTAATTTTACAGAATATACGATTAGTTTATGGATGAGTCCAAATCGTTTGCCTTCCAGCGGGAAAATTTTTACCCTTGTAAATCAGTGGGGTGGTGGTGGAGCAGGGAATGCGAGTTGGATAGTTGATTATAGGGAAACTGGGTTATTGACCTTTGGCAACCATGATGGATCAACAACGTGTACTGTAAGTGCCAACACAGCAGTATCAGTAGGAAGATGGACACACATTACGGCAGTATATTCGGGTGGTACTTCTGGAACAAATGGCCTTATTTATATTAATGGAAAACTAGATAATAGTGGAACCTTAACATGTTCAACACAGAATTCTTCATATCCTGTAAAAATCGGGTTACCTCATGTAACTGGTCTTACTTCAGAAGCTTATAGTGGGAAGATGGATGAAATAAAAGTGTATAACTATGCTCGTTCTGCATCGCAAATAAAATCAGATTATGCAGGAGGTTCAGCAGGATTATCTGCAGTACTTGGTCAAGAAGATCAAGGCTATTTATCTGATGGGTTAGTAGGTTATTGGAAAATGGATGAAATTGGAGTAAGTGGTAGTAACTGGACGGCAATAGATTCATCGGGAAATAATAATAGTGGAACAGGCGCAGGTAATGTAACTGTTGGTTCTACTGCCGTAGGAAAATTTGGGAATGCTGGTTTTTTCGATGGGAATGGAGACTATATAAGTATGGGCACACCTCCAATCTTAGAACCTACAAATATCACTATTAGCGCGTGGATTAAAACAAGTACTGGAGCTACTGACATAGTATCTAAATGGCAAGCAGATACAGGTAAAAGAGGACCCAGACTAACATTAAATAGTAACAATGTAACTTTTCAGTTTACTACCGATGGAGAAACTGGCACAAGTGTTACAGTAGATGACACATTAAGCATAATAGATGATATATGGCATAATGTTGTAGCCACCTATGATAGAAAATATGTGCGCTTATATGTGGATGGAGTTTTAAGAAAAGAAGAAGCCCATAACGATACACTTTATTATGGTTCTAAGAACTGGGAAATTGGTAGACAGGAAACTGGAGCACGTCAATTTGTTGGGCTTATTGATGAAGTTCGTATATATAATCAAGCACTTGATCCTTCAGAAGTAAAAATGCTTTAT
>CAZSUZ010000018.1:0-20446 GCA_964610165.1 uncultured Gammaproteobacteria bacterium | reverse complement strand
TGAAGTTCGTATATATAATCAAGCACTTGATCCTTCAGAAGTAAAAATGCTTTATTCTTGGGCTCCAGGGCCAGTTGGGTACTGGAAAATGGATGATGGTAGTGGAAGTTTTGCTGTTGATAGCTCAGGGGTGGGGAATACTGCAAGTTTAGCCTCAGGAAATGCTACTCCAGTATGGCTACAAGGTAAATATGGTAGTGGACTTGAGTTTGATGGTGGTGATTATATTACTACTGGTGATATTACTACCTTCGATGGCGTGGGGGCTGCAACTTTTATGTCATGGGTACGGTTTGATCGGGTGAATTTTGGATCATCGCAGACAATTATGAGAAAATGGGGAGATTGGAATGGTGGTGTTGAACGAACATTTTTTCTCGTTAATGATGGTGGAACGGATGAAATTCAGTTTGGAGTAAATACAGTAGGTGTGGGTTATTATGCGATAAATACTACCTCCTCTAATTTAACAACAAATCGCTGGTACCATGTAGCCGGAGTATGGAATGGTGGGAATAGCGGGTCAATTTATATTGATGGTATTCCCCAAGCTATCACTACCACGAGCGCGACTACTCCAACAGTAATATCTAATATTGCTGAGCAATTTAGCTTGGGTGCATCTTATAATAATGGTTCACCTTTGTATTATTTAGATGGAGCTCTCGATGAGGCAAAGGTTTACAATTATGCTCGTACACAGGCTCAAATCGTGCAGGATATGAATGCAGGGCATCCTGCACCAGGTTCACCCATTGGATCTGCAATTGTCCACTATCGATTAGATGAAGGTTATGGAACTACAATAAACAATGTTGGCAATGCTGGTTCTACGTTAAATGGTACATTTGGAACGGGAAATTCCGCGCCAACTTGGACAAATGATGGTAAGTTTGGCAAAGCTCTTAGTTTTGATGGAACAAGTGATTATGTTAATACAACATATACTAAAGCAACCGGAGATGGCAGTATTTCTGTTTGGGTTAAGGGTAGTACTCAGTCCTCTGGGTCTGGTTCTAATATTAGACCTTTAGTACAGCAGGGCGAGTATTTGCATCTTTCTATGATTAGAGATGGTCATGCAGATCATGGAAAAATTATTACACGATGGGGATCTGTTGCAGGTGATGCTGTTACTTCTACCGATACTTATAATGATGATCAATGGCATCATGTTGTATTAACCAACAGCAATGCTATTCAATATTTATATATTGACGGCCAATTAATAGGTACTGCTCCTTCTGATAACACTCTTGATGCCGGCACTATGCAAATAGGTGGAAGTACCACCAGTGCAGACAGAAAATTTAAAGGCCAAATTGATGAAGTTAAAATATACGATTTTGCCCTTACTGCTGATCAGGTAAAAGTAGAATATAATCAAGGAAAAGCTCTGGTTCTCGGAGCGGGTTCAACTGGGCTAGGTGGAACGCTTCCGGACAATTCTGCAGGTAGAAGTTACTGTGTCCCAGGTGATTCTTCCTCATGTAATGCCCCTAGTGGTGAGTGGCTTTTGAATGAAGGGACAGGTAATACGGCAAATGATACTAGCGGAAATGGATATGTCGGATCACTTGATTCCACAATGACACAAAGTTGGGTTGCGGGAAAAAAAGGGGAAGCACTCAATTTTGATGGTGTGGATGATGATGTACAGATATCAAGTGCAGTTGTGACGGCTTATCCTTTTACTATGTCAGGTTGGTTTCAAACGTCATCAAGTGCTAGTTCATATCTTATGACGCTTGGAAGTAGCAATAGTACTAATAATTTTCAGGGGATTCGTATGTTTTCAGGACAATTATACGCAAGATCTGTAGAAAGTGGTAATGCTTCCGATGCTACTACAACAAATACTTATAATGATAATAGTTGGCATCATGTAGTAGCAGTATTTTCATCAGCAACAGATAGGAAAATATATGTAGATGGTATCTTACAGGCAAGTGATACTACCTCTCGAACATTTTCTGCAAGTATAAATAGGACGGCTATTGGTGGATTGAATAATAATTCAGAAACGCCTGATTCAAACTTTGCTGGAAAATTAGATGAAGTAAGGATTTATAACTATGCCCGTACTCTTCCTCAAATTGCATGGGAATATAATCAAGGCAAACCAATTGCATGGTATCGTCTTGATGAATGTACAGGTAGTACTGCATATAATGCTGCTAAGAATGCAAATGGACAAGTTGTTGGCATGAATGGAACTATAACCATTGGAGGATCAGGAACTCAAACTTCAACAGGCACATGTTCTTCGGGTACTGGAACTCAAGCATGGAATAATGGTACAACTGGTAAGTTTAATGGTAGTTTAAATTTTGATGGTGTAGACGACTATATTACAATAGCAGATGACGATAAAATAGATTTTAACTATAGTCAGGATTTTAGTGTATCTATATGGTTTACAACACCTGCTGCAGGAATGAGTGGTTCATTCGATGCAGTTATAGAAAAATGGCCAGGTGGTGCAACTGGTTATCCTTATTCTATCCGTTGGGATAGTGATGAAAAAATTCGTGCTGCTCGTTATGACCAAACAAATAATCCAGTAATTGTTTCTCGTCAATCTTATATGGATGACGACTGGCATCACATTGTTTTTACCAAAAACGGCAGTACATTGTCGTTGTATATCGATGGTAAACTTGACGGCACTACTACTGATACAACTAATACTACAACGACAAATTCTGGTGGACTGGAGATTGCAAAGCAAGGTTCAAATTATTATGCTGGCCAAATAGATGAAATCAAAATATATAACTATGCCCTTACTGCAGCACAAGTTAAAACAGATAAGGCACTTGGAGCTGTAAGATTTCAATAACTAAAGTATTTTTACAGAGGCAAAAGGAATTTGAGAAAGCCACTCTACAACTAAAATAATAAAAGTTACCAGGCCGTAACAAAGCCAAGAAACAACAAAGCCTAACTGCCAATGAATACTTCCTACAACCATCGCAATAATGCCATAAATCATAATTGGAGCAATAGTCCAAGAAACAAGAATATTGGCAATAGGAGAAATAAATGATATCTGTCTAAAATAAAAGAAAATAATGGGCGTAGTAAATAATTGTGCGGAAAGTGAAACACGAAGTTCATCAATGAGGTAATTTTTTATTGTGTTTGTTGTTTTTTCTTCAGAAACAACATTGCCAAATAGTATTATCCCAAAAGTTGCTGCAAAAGAAAGCTGAAACGAAATACTTGTCAGCCAATCTGGCCAAATAATAATACATATAATAGAAGTTAGAAATAATGTATATAAAGCAAGTGTTTTTCTGCCAAACATAAGTCCAATTAAAGAAAGTATCCCCATAATACCAGCGCGGACAATTGGAGGGTCAATTCCAACAAAATAAATAAAAAATATAATACTCACGATAGTAATAATAGTAGCTGCTTTTCTTCCAAACAACGGGATGATTATTTGTAATATTACTGCAGAAAGTAATGTTATATTCATACCAGATAAAACAACAATATGAATAAGACCAACATCTTTTAATTTGTCTTTAAAACTATATGTGGTTTGTAGATCGATTCCAAGAACAATTCCGTTCAATAAAGAAGCATGAGGTTCTGGAAGGTATGAATTTATAAGTGAAGTAAATTGATCCATATTAAAGAGAAATTTGTTCTTTAATTTTGCCAAAGGTGGTAGAGTTAACAGCTTTTTTAGAAACAAGTTCTTCTATAGACTCATAAGGTCGATTGTCAACTATTTTTTGAGCTGTTATTGGCCCTACACCAGGCAAAGAATCTAGCTCACTTTCAGAAGCATTATTAATCGATATGCCATCTGTACGTACTATTTCTGTGCTTGTTGTTTCAGAAAGAATTTGATTATCTTGATCAATTATTCCTTGTTCAATTTCTTCTTTAAAAGGAATATATATTTTTTCTTTATCAGAAAGAGTATTAGCCATATTAAATGTACGACTGATGTAATCATGAGCTGCGTCTTTAGTAAGTCCGCCAGCCATGTTAATAACCTCATGTAGTGTTGTATTGGATGGGATAGTATAGACATTAGGTTTTTCAACAGCACCAGCAAGATCTATAGTAATTGTGTCCTTTTGAGAAGTTTGTACATCTGTAACTTCTAAGTTAGAAAGATGGATTGTTTCTGTTTCTTTTGAATAAAGGAAAAATGTAATACAGGTAATCGAAATAGAAAGAAATATAAGAATAATTTCTATTGGATATTTAATTCTTTGTATGATTTCTACCATAAGTTATGTATATATATAACTTTACAATAATTCAATACAAATTTACACTGATTTGAATATTTAATAAGTAGGTTACTTTCTAATATTTCTGCGTATTTTAGGTAGTAATATTATCAGAATGATAATAAACAGGAAGAGAATTATGGTATATATAAATGGGAATGTAAAAAAAGTAATAGCTCCATAGCTAATTTGTGCATTTTCACCAAAAGAAACTACAGAAGAGATAGTATACAAACCAATAAATGGACTTTTAATAATCAACGAATGTGGTTTTTTGCATATATCATTTGTATTGTTTTTACAAAAGGTATCTGAAGTTTTTAGTACTCTTTGAGATCCAGAAAAAATATATTGTGGTGATATTGTAAAAGAAGGTTGTTCGATTCTTTTATTTGTATTATTTGAAATTAAGGTAATAGAACCGGAAGTTTTAACAGCATTTGTACCTGTATTAGAAGCTATAAGCACAACTGGAATAGGTTCTCCACTATTAAAAAAAGCTATTTTTTTATTAAATAAAGTAATGATTTTATTAGTCAGCAATTCATATTGAACTATGTTGCCTTTTTGATCTAAATTACCAGAATCAGTAACAGATAAAACAATGTTAGATCCAATTCCACCTTGTAACATTATAGTGCTTGTATTTTCAAATCCTTTTTGTGGCTCAATTTCTGCTACTAAGGAAAATGTATAATCTGATTCTTTAATTCCTTCTGGAACAGATATTTCTAAATCAAAATCTAAAGTATTTTTACTTTTAATAAGAAATGGGGAATCCAAAGCTACATTATTTCCAGGTATAGAAAACGTAATGGATTTATCTGTTGCTTTATATGGTGATACATTATAGTTACCTTCATTATCAGTAATTTTTAATGTATATATACTAAGAGTAATTACTTGAGGATCTCCATAATTTGTAAGTGTATAAGGAAGCGTTATGTTTTTATTTCGTTGAGATACAACTTCATATTGTTTAGGAGCGAGTTCAAAAGAAAAAGATTGAGCATTAATACTTGTTGGTGCAAATAGGAAAGCAAAAATAAATAATAAAAAAATAGAGAATTTCATGTTCACAGTTTAGGTAATGCAATAATTTTAATAAGAGAGCTATAGTTGCCTTCAGCTTGTTCAGGGGAAATAATAGTTTTAATTGTCATTTTTGTTGCTTGTTGGCCTTCGCTAGCATCATTTGTTGCCATAACTATAGCCTCACCGGTAGTAAATGGACGAAAATAAGTATCATTTTTAAAGTCAAGGTTTGCGTCAGGACCAGAAATATTGTAACCCCATCCAGTTCGTGAATTATTTTTCCATTCACCAGCGATATGGGTTGTACAAAATTCATCTTTGCCATCACATTGTGTTGCAGGAATTTGATCTGCATTTTTGGTTTCAAGCCCTTGAAGAGGATTTATAAGCATCTGATATCCATAGATTTGTTGAGAAGTGATTGTTGTAACAACTGAATGGTATTGAACAGGTTCTTCTGAAAAAGCATTCAAGTTTAGACTTACATCAGAAATGCTAAATTGTAATGAGTTATCTTGTGGCGGGTGAATAATATATCCATTTTCAAAAAACTGTTTTTCTTGTAATGGATTTAATGTCATTTGTTTCGCTTCTGTAGTGGCTTCTATTTGTTCTAATTCAAGTTTATATGAAGGGGAGTACATTTCTTGCGCTGCTACATGTGAAGGCAATAAAATAAGTATACAAAGTAATAAATACTGCATACCTACATTGTACACCGAAGAGATTATCCAATATTCTCTAAATTAAGTTTAAGAGAAGGACTCATTGTAGATTTGATAAATGCATTTTTTATATTTTTTCTACCTACAGAGTTTAAAAATGCAGTGGCATTTTCTACTAAAGCATTTGTTTCATGTGGCAGTTTACCAATGAGCTGATGAACAATAGGGAATTTAGATTCTGCTTTCCAACGAAGCATACCTTTTTCAAATTTTTTTGCTGCTTCTTCTGGATTTGGACTAATTGTACCTGCTTTAGGATTAGGCATAAGTCCTTTTGGACCTAATGTTTTTGCATATTTAGCAAGTTTTGGCATAAAAGAAGGGTGTGCAATTAAAATATCGAAATCAATAATTCCTTTGTCAATAGTTTCAAGTAACGTATCACTTACAATTGCGACTCGTACGGTTTTACCAGTAGAGTGAGGGAGTTCAATTTCTCCCCGTAAACCTTCATTAAGTACATTAATATGTAGTTCTACGGATTCTTCAAATTTTGCAAAAGCAATTTTTTTAAGAGTTTCAACAGCTTCTTGTAATTGATATTCTTTTTTTTCATCAATTTTTTTAAGAGCTTCTTGATATTTTTTGCCACGAACGTGAACATTAAGTTTTTTATCTTTTTTCTTTGATTTTTTGTTAGAAGCTTCAACTTTTACTTCTTGATTTTGATTTTCTTCTTCACCTTTTTCAACTTTTTTTTCTGAAGAACGTTTCTTTTGATCTTCTTTTTGTTGTTTTTCAATTTCTTCTATACCGATAAAACGTGTTCTGATTTTTCCCATGATATTTAATATAAATTTATTATTCTGTTTCTACTCCCATTGAGCGGGCAGTTCCGCGTACAATTTGCATTGCTGCTTCTATATCGTTAGCATTTAAATCTTCCATTTTTTCTTTAGCAATAGTTTCTATTTGAGCTAGGTTAAGCTTCCCAACTTTTTCAGTATTTGGTTTTCCGGAAGCTACCTTAAGACCAAGTACTTTTTTTATCATTGCAGAAACTGGAGGAAGTTTAGTTACAAATGTAAAACTTCGATCTTCGTAAACTGTAATAACAGCAGGAATAACATTGCCTTTTTTGTCTGCTGTTCGAGCATTATATTCTTTAATAAACTCCATAATAGGAATACCGTGCTGTCCAAGAGCTGGGCCAACTGGAGGTGCTGGTGTTGCTTCTCCTGCTGGTAAATTTAATTTGATTTGTGTTTTAACTACTTTTGCCATAAATATAAAAAGTTGAAATAAAATGTTTTGCAAAAAAAACGGGTAGTTTGAAAACTACCGCTGTGAATAAGAAGGGTACGAAACAAATAAACAATCTTACTTTAGATTGTATAAGCTTCGGCGTTAGCCTCCCTATGAAATCACAGGTAAAGAAATTATATAGGTAAGAGTTTAAAAAGTAAAGGGGATAAGTCCCTGTCCGGCCTAGTGGCCGGACAAGGGGACTTTCTAGAAAGGAATATTCAGTTGGGAAGGAATTTTTCAATTTCCTCGCCTTGGGGTAAGACCCCATTTTCGGCGAAGAATTTCAAAATTCCTCGGTCATCAGCAGAGACAGTTGTTTGAAGTTCCACACAGAAATAATTTCCTGTACGGGTAATCCAAATGGTCGTCTTGCCGTTTACAAGGGTAACACGGTTACCCGCTGATGTAATTTTCCACCCTTGGTAACTAGTGGTGGAGATATTCATAGGTGCCGGAACGTTTTCCGACATCTGTACTGCTGCAATACCGCCGTTGGTTGGAAGCCAAAATACAACATATTCTGACTCTTGTCCAACGGTAACAAGATATACTTGTTCTTTCCCATTGATTTCGCGGATGCTTGGCGCAAGCGTGTGTTGGGTCTTGGCAAAATAATAACCATTGCCAAGTAAATCTACGCCGGCTTGAGTGAGATCCAGCATTGTGCCTTTCTCACACTTGGCGCTTGGTTCGCCGACGGGTAGTTGGCGGATCATACCGTTGCCGACTTGAATTTGAATCAACCCTTGTTCTTGTTTTACAACATGAACTTTTGCAGGTGCAGAACCAGACATGGTTTGCACACTTGCAGGTCGAATCAAAAATGCCGCGAAAACGAGAACTACCACCACAAAGATATAACTAAATTGAGCAGACATTTTTCCTCCTAGGAATATTGTGTCATCATTCTTTCAAACTTCTCGATGATGAGCAAGCAAACACAAAATATAATTTGAGACTATTTGCTCATCATGAGATACATTCCTTTCTGGTTTTATAAAGTGCTATTTATATAGCTATATATTTTAAGCTAGTAAAACTATAGGATAATATAAGCCATATAATTATATCAACTAAAGGAGGTGAAGTAAATATTATAGGGCATATTTATACACATTGAATGTGTCGCTTTTAGAAGTAAACAATCTAAAATTCTTTATGAATAAACAATTTTAGACTGTTCCTCGCCAGCTTGGTAGCTGGCGAGGAGAAATGATAGAACTAGCGAGAAACTATTACGGCACCTTGAGCAAGGGCTTCTGTAAACATTTCTGTTAAGAAGCCTGTTGCTTGCAGGTTTTCCGGCCAGAAAGTAAGAACATTCTGACAATCTGCCCGGCGACAATCACCGTTTCGAACGTAGACGGTGACATTGCCAAAACTGTATGGATCTGCACGAGGAGTAAGGATAACTTCTTCTTCAGTTCCTGTTCCTTTCCAGGTAACTTCGGTAATAATGGAAGTCCCACCTGGATACTTATCAAGAAGGAAGTAAAGCTCGCCGAGTGCAAATTTGAGAGCTAGCTGATGAATTTCAGCATGCTCCCAGCCGCAATCGAATCCTTGACTCTGATCGAATGGAATAAATCTTGGGGTTGTACCTGCAGGTAGAAGGCCTACGTTACAATGTGGGTCTTCATGTCCATGTACGTATTTGAAAGTTACTACTTGCTCCTGACGATCTATTTGCTCCTTGCAAATGATGTCGTTATCATTTGCATCTCGATACACAATGAGTTTAGTCCGGAATTCGACAGGTCTGTCTGGGTATACTTCCCAGTCAGTCCATTGCGATTCTTCCTTCGTCAACTCACGACATCCTGGACTGATAATCCAAGGAAGGAATAACTTGCCATTCCACTTCACAATCTCAGTCTCTTCTCGACTACCACATTCCTTTTCAGGATTGTTGACATCCACAATTTTAATAACCTTGACACGGAATACGTATCCAGGCATTGTAGGATGTGGCTTGTATGTACTCCATTCACCTGGCACTTCCTTTGTCTCTTTACACTCCTCAGGAGTGGTTGTTGACGTAGGAGTAGGTGTCAAGGTTGGAGTACTTGTTGCCGTTGGTGTGGGTGTCAACGTCGCCGTCGGTGTACTGGTATTCGTCGGAATCTCTGTTACAGTCGGTGTAACAGAAGGCGTAAGAGTACCTGTCGGTGTACTCGTTGGCGTACTGGTATTCGTCGGAGTCTCTGTAACCGTAGGCGTTGCCGTTGGTGTAAGAGTTCCGGTGGGAGTATCAGTAGGCGTCTGTGTAACTGTGGGTGTTGCCGTACTTGTATTAGTAGGCGTGGGCGTCACTGTTGCCGTTGCTGTCCCAGTATTTGTTGGTGTACTGGTTGGCGTTGCTGTGTTGGTACTAGTCGACGTAGGTGTCGAAGTGCTAGTACTCGTTGGTGTTGAGGTATTCGTTTGTGTCGGTGTGGGGGTAGAATCTTTCCAACAAAATACTATGTTGGAAATTGCCTTATAATCTGGAGCCTTCAATCCTTCCTGATGGATTGTTCCATTAGGATAAAGATATTCATTGACTCCAGTTCCACCCTTTACAGTAACCAAATAAACCAAGTGATTAGAATCAAACTTGAATTTATATGGCTCGCTACCATCCTTTACATGTGTGATTGTTACAGTGACACCTTCTTTTGTAAATTGTTGTCCCACTGTAACAGAGCCAGGTAAATCAAACTTGACGCCTCCCGTTGCCCAAGAAGGACATTCCTTCGGAACATCATCTTCTTGAGTTGCCGTTGGTGTAGGTGTTTTACTTGGTGTACTAGTAGGTGTTGAGGTAGTGCAATTTGTAGGCTTTGTAATATCCTCTTCCTTGCCATACCAGCTTTCACCGGTAGTCCACTTAATATATCCGCTTACATCAACTTGTGTGCGACCATTCCATGGGAATGTGTGTTCCCATTTATAGGCCCGCTCATTCCCATCACTAATCCAACGGGTTTGGATACTGTAGTTCCACTGTAAAGGATCTAATTTTACATAGATTCCTTCACAGGTAGGAATTACTTCCAAACCTCCATGCCACGCAATACGCACTTCTGGAGTTGTTGCTGTACCTATTCCTCCCGCAACTTGCGGCATGAACAGGTGTTTTAATACAACAACTTGTCCTTCATTGTGCGTACTGGTTGGTTGCTGCAATGTCATTGCAGTAGTGTTATTCCCAGCCAAGACAGTTGCAAACCATAAAAAAGTAGCAACCAACAAAGCTATAGGAACAAAACTCAACCAATTCTTGTTGTGTTTCATCTTTACCTCCAGTAAGGGGATTGTATTCTACCTTTCATCGCTTTCAGTCATTACCGAAAGTCTAAATGAACGCAGACTAAGCTTAGAAAATAAGCTCAAGCTGCGTTCATATAAACTATAGTAAAACCATTTTTAGTTCTATCATGTTAATGTGCGAAATAAATATATAACTATAGATATAGTGAATAATTTATTCCACTAAAGTATCAACAAAAATTTTATAGGTAAAACATTACTGATGTTAAATTTAAAAGAAGTGTTGACACAAGATATAATTATATCAAAAATAGTACACAAATCAATACTATAGGATTAATTTGGAAGATTATGACAAGTTTATATTAAAGTTTTTTGACTTGGAGGAAGTCTAATTCAACAGGAGTTTCTCGATCAAAGATAGAAACAAGTACTCTAATTTTACCTTTTTCTTCATCAATTGCTTCAACAGAACCTAAGAAATCTGCAAAAGGACCTTCGGTAATTTTGACAGCTTCCCCAACAGAGAATTTTGCTTTGAATTTTGGTTGTTCTTGTTCAACAAACCGCATAATAGCTTGAACTTCTTTATCAGAAATTGGAGTTGGCTTTGTACCTGCGCCAATAAAGCCGGTAACACCTTCTGTTGTTCTAACAACAAGCCATGATTCATCATTTAAAAGCATGCGGACAAATATATATCCTGGAAAAACTTTTTCTTTTTGTTTAGATTTTTTTCCTTTTTTAATAGAAACAACTTCACGAGTTGGTACAATAATATCGAAGATTTTATCTTCAACTCCCAAACTTTGAATACGTTGTTCTAAGTTATTCATAACACGATTTTCATGTCCTGTTTGAGAATGAAGTACATACCATTTACCCTTGTTTTCAGGAGCAACTGGTGTAGGTGTTTCTACTACTTCTTCTGTATTTTGTTCTTCAGCAGAAACTTCTGCTTCGGGTTGTTCTAAATTGGTTGTTGTGTCTTTTGCCATGTTTTTAAAAACGAATTAGTTATCTCATATTTGTTAGCTTCTCTAAAGCATACGCTAACAAGGAATCAATTATACCGATATAAAGGCCAATAATCAAGGATATTATAATAACAATTGATGTTAAACGAATTGTATCTTGTTTTGTGGGCCAAGAAACTTTCTTCAATTCACCAACAATATCCGAAGCGACAACTTTTGTTTGTCCAAGTGGTTTTGCCATATTGTATTTTAACACATCAAGTACAAATTCATATATATATTATGAATAGGTCGTTAGTTAATATAATGCCTTTGTAGTGTACCAATTGTAGTAAATTACAAATGCACGTTGAGGATAAATAGGGTATTGTGTTGCAATAGATTCTTGTGGAATAAGAACTTTACCAACGAATTGTGGAATTTCTTCATATGTTTTTCCATATATTTTAATTTTATCTTCACTAATATAGTACTGATATAGATGATAATCTAATTCACTAGTCACATATGCATAATCAGAATCATGCATTAATCCCTTAATTTCCTGTGCCATTCTAGAAACATTTCTTTTGCTACGATATTTTAAGTTAAGGGTATTAAATTTTTGAGTATAAAAAAGAAGAAATAGAAATAATGCAACTCCTGCAAGTTTAAACACAATATGTTTTTTATATTGAATTAAATGATCAAATGCATATATAAGTAGTAGTAAAAAACCTACTGTAGCAAAAATAAAATAACGTGGAAGGTAATAAGGTTGCATAACAAAAGAAAGAAAAAAGAGCAAATAAGGAGTCATAAAAGCCCACATTACTAAAGAAGTAAGGATTCTATGAGTTTTAATAAAATGATACGCATTTTGAACTAATATAGATATATTTTCAAAAATAGAAGATTTTACATATTTTTTTTGAGAACTTTTTAATATTATAGAGCCGATATATATTAAAAATGGTGAAAGAATAATGACATATAATAACTTTAATAAATCTGTATGAAAAGGTGTATAACCGGCTTTACCATGATAATATTCACCAAAAACTCTTTCATATCCTGTAAACAAAACAAATGGCACATACCAAAAGTCTTTTGTAGGTGGCTCGATAATCCAGAAAGAACCATCAGAAACATTTCTTGAAGTAACAAAAAATAAGAACCACGGTACAAATAATAATCCAGCAAAAATTAATGGTTTTAATGTTAAAGTGTCCTTTTTATGGAAAATATGCAGTTTGAAAGGTTTAAAATTTGCTGAAAATGTATAATTAAACAACAATATTTCTAAAAAGTGAGCAATCAGAATAAAAGCAGCAAAATAGTGGCTATATAACGCACAAGCCATACTTAGTATATATAATTTCTTTTTTTTACTCCAAAATGCATAGTAAGAAAGTGCGATAAAAAAAGTAACCAGCATATACATACGTGCCTCAAAAGCATAAAAAGTAAGAAAAGGATTAAGAATAAACACTAGTAAATATAAAATTGATTTTATTTTTGAAAAGGTAAAAATATCTGTAAGGATGAGATATATTACATATAATAAGCCTGCATAAAAAATGAAAGACAAACTTCGTATCATAACTTCAGTAGTGCCAAAAACATTCATCCAAAAGTGAAGTAATATAAAGTATAAAGGAGGACTAAAATCACTTACAGTAAGTTTAATAATCTCACCAATAGGTTTTTCTGCAAGAAGATATGAATAGGCTTCATCACGCCAAAGATTCTGTATAAAAAAGGATAATGGGGTTTTGGTGAATAAATATTCTAACATGCTTAACAAATCAATTATACCTTCTCTGTAACTTTATATGTGATTTTTTTACCAATCAGTAATCTTGTATGTGCATCAAGTGCAGGTAAAGCAGACAAAATAAAAGATATAAGAGGCAACAAATACCACTGAATAAGAAGCATAGGTAAGCTTAAAAGTGGTGTATTAACCTTTAATCGCTGACGTAATTTAATATCTAAATAAATATAAAGAATTAACATGGCAGTTGCTAACGTTAAAATAAATCCAGAAAGTTGAGGTAGGATAAATCCCAGTACGGTTCGTTTAAAAACAGGATTAATAAGTGGTGGTATCCATCCACTTACGGTTAGAACAAAAAAAGAAGTAGGCCAAAGTAAATGATTTTCAGCAAGAGTTGAGAATCGTTTAAGCTTTACTTTCCAATCAATATGAGGTGAAGTAAATGCATTATTCCAAAAATATGAAACATCGGTAACACCCCATGCCCAACGTTTTTCTTGTTCATATCTATTAATAAAGGTTTTTAAGAGACTTCCTGAGTATACTGCATCTCCATTTACGATCGTGTATAAAGGAATAGTCTTTACTTTTGCTCCATGCTTAAAGAACGCCTGAAAATAAATATGCCAGTCCTCTGGAATAATGTCGACATCCCAAAAATTAACTTCTTTTAATAGCCAGAGATTTGTTGAATATGTTGAAATATGAATAAGTTCGTTTTTTTGAGATAAAAAAGCAAGACGTAAAATTGAAGAAATTGTTGCTTGCATACGTACAAAAAATGGTAACTGCCAAAAGTTGTTATATAAAAGTACAGGTGCCCAATAAAAGTGATATTGACGTTCTTTATCTTTTAAAAATTCATATGTTAAGTAAGAAAAATAATTTTCAGGAAAGAGACTATCTGCATCACAGATTGTCATCATAACTTCTTTTGAATCATATTTTTTCTTAGTACAATATTCATCAATAATATGTGCGGCATGTGTTTGGTTACTTGCTTTTCCTGGAGCTTCATGGGGTTCAAGGACATGGTAGGTAGGGATCATATCTTTAAATGCATGTTTCCATTTTTCACTAAGAGTAATAAATTTTTCTTGTGCTTCTTCTTCTCGTTTTTCAAATGCCAAGATGATATGAATATTTTTTTTATACGGATAGTTACCTTCAGCAATAGCTTTAATTGTTATATCAAGTTTATATAAAGGTTCTTTATAGTTTGGTATGACAACAAAATGCTGAATTTCTTTTGCTTTTTCAAATTCGGTAACCATTTTATGAAAGGGAGCGGTATGTAGAGATTTAATAATTGTATAAGACAATGTAGAGTAATATGCAGTAACTAATGATTTATATAAAAAATACAGATCAAAGGCGATAATAAAATAAGCTACAACTGCCGGATGAAAAGGAGAGAGCCAAACTGGCATAAGAATAATAAACCATGAAAAAAATGGAATAAGCATTTCGCCCAACCGTATAAAATGTGGGTGTCTGACAATGTTTTCTGTCATAGGTATATTATACACACTACTATGCATATTTAGAAGACAGGAAAAAGAAGTGAGGAAAGTTTGTTAAGTTACTTTAGTATTAATATTTTTATCAACTTTTTTTATATTTGATAAAAATAAATAAAATCCCACTACAAATAAAAAGCATAGCAAATATTATGAAAATTAAAGGAAGGCCAAAGCTATTTGCGATAAATCCTCCTATTGTAGAAAAAACTGCTGCAGCAAGGGTTGATAAAACATCTTCTAAACTCCATTCAAGTTCTTCTTTGTTAGGATCCTGCATCTTTGTAAATAAAGTCCATTTGAGTGGATAGGCTAATGCTTCCATGATTGACATAGAAGTAAGTATTAGGAATACATGCCATATTTCAGTGGAAAATCCTAATATGCCAATGCCACATCCATATATAATAATGGAGATTGCTACTATATTTTTCTTTATTCTTAATGGAAATATGTTGGTTAATTTGCTTAAGGGGAACTCAGTTAATACGCGAATAATCATTTGATAACTAATTACTATTCCTAAAATATCTAAACGATCTGGTGCTATTTTAGTAGTGATTAACACTGAAAGAAAAGCTGTTAAAAGATCATATCCACCGTAATACAAGATATCTGAAAGTAGAAAAATTCTAATATTTTTATTGATAAAACGGAACATACTTTATTTTCATATAAAAATCGTTATAATGCAATAAAAACTATGTTAGTAACTACTATACAAGAACTAAAACAAGGAGAAAAATTATCATTGCCATTATATGCAACATCTGTTTCCGCTGGTTTTCCTTCACCCGCTGATGATTTTGTTGATACTAAATTGGATCTAAATAAATATTTAGTAAAGCATCCAGCCGCCACATTTTTTGTACGGGTTAGTGGAAATTCCATGATTAAAGCCGGTATATTTACAGAAGATATTTTGATCGTTGATCGCAGTTTAGATCCCCAAAATGGCTCAATAGTAATTGCCGTTTTAAATGGAGAACTCACTGTAAAAAGACTTAAAATTGATAATAAAAGGATATTTTTAATTCCAGAAAATTCTAGTTATAAAGCTATTGAAGTAACAGAAGATGTAGATTTTCGTATATGGGGAGTAGTTACAAGTGTTATTCATAAAATTAAACAATAATATGTACATGCCAAGTGAAACAATACTTAAAAAATATGCAGACGTGCTTATAAAATATGCACTATGGAGTGGTTCAGGAGTTAAAAAAGATGAGGTAGTATTTTTACAGATTCCAGAAAGTGCAAAACCTATGTTAATTCCATTACAACAGTCAGTATTGGAATCTGGAGCGCATCCATTAGTGCATTATAGTCCTGAAGGTACAAGTCGTTTTTTCCTTGAAAATGCTTCAAAAAAACAAATTCTCTGGCAACCTAAAGAATATTTACTTGAGAGAGTAAAAACAGCAGACCATTTTGTAAGTATGATTTCAGCAAATGATAAATTTGAATTCAAAGGTATAGATTCTTCAAAAATAATGGACTATCAAAATGCCCTTAAATTCTATATGGATGCACGTCATCAAAAAGAAAATAACGGACTATTAACTTGGACATTGGCACTTTTTGGAACAGAAGCAATGGCAAAAGAAGCACATTTAAGCTTAAAAAAGTATTGGGAACAGATTATTAAGGCATGTTTCTTAGATCTTGATGATCCAATTAGCGCATGGAAAGAAGTGTCAAGACAGATATATGCAACCCAGAAAAGGTTAAATGCCCTTTCAATAGAATCAGTACATGTTGAAGGGAAGAATATTGATTTACATGTAAAAATTGGAAAAAATAGAAAGTGGCTTGGTGGAAGTGGGCGTAATATACCTTCATTTGAGCTATTTATTACACCAGATTGGCGAGGTACAAATGGTCATATTTCATTTAATCAACCGCTGTATCGATACGGGAATCTTATAACCGATATCAAACTTGAGTTTAAAAACGGAATTGTTACTCATGCTTCTGCTTCCCAAAATGAAAATTTGCTTTTGGATATGATTAAAACAAAAGACGCAGATAAATTGGGTGAATTTAGTCTGACAGATAAAAGATTAAGTAGAATTACTCATTTTATGGCAGAAACTCTTTTTGATGAAAATATGGGCGGTAGATATGGGAATATGCATGTAGCACTAGGTATGGGATACAAAGATAGTTATACAGGAAATCCAGCTGACATAAGTGAACAACAATGGAACAAAATGGGTTTTAATGATAGTGCAGTCCATACCGATATTATTACTACAGAAGATAGGACAGTGACTGCAATATTAGAAAATGGAACAAAGAAAATACTGTATAAAGATGGCCAATTTATTTAATCTATTATGTACGGAGTTGTCGATTGTAATACTTTTTATGCCTCATGTGAGCGTATTTTCCAGCCTAAGCTAGAAAAAATGCCGGTCGTTGTACTTTCGAACAATGATGGCTGTATTATTTCACAGACGAGAGAAGTGAAGGAATTGGGCGTTCAAACGGGGTTATCTGTCTATAAATACAAAGAACTCTTCCAAAGGCATAACGTACAAGTTTTTTCTGCTAATTTCCCATTATATGCAGATATATCTTCACGAATCATGAAAATTGTAAAAGAATTAGTCCCTAATGTGGAAATTTATTCAATTGATGAGGCATTCTATAAGTTGTCCGGATATGACAAATACTACATTTCCAACCAGTCTACTTTGCTGAGAAATACAATTATGAAAAGTGTTGGTATGCCAACATCAATAGGTATTGCTGATACAAAAACATTATCTAAAATAGCTAATGAGATTGCAAAGAAAGACCAAAGTATTAATGGAGTTTGCATGATAGATTCAGATGAAAAGAGAATTAGGCTGTTGAAAGGCTTAGAAGTAGTTGATATTTGGGGAATAGGAAGACAATTAAGTAGTTTTCTTAATAGTCGTGGTATTTTTACAGCATATCAGTTGACATGTTGTGCAGATGGGTGGATAAAAAAAGAATTAAGTATCACAGGATTAAAAACAGTATGGGAATTAAGAGGAATCTCCTGCATTGACGTCGAGTCAGAAAGACCTGCAAAAAAGTCTATTATTAGTTCAAAATCATTTGGATATAGAGTTACAGATATAAAAGATATGCAAGAAGCAGTTGCAACTTTTATTTCTCGTGCAACAGAAAAATTGAGAGAAGAAAAAGAAATAGCTACTTTTGTTACTGTGGCAATTACTACTAACTATTTTAAAAAAACGGATAAACAGTATGCAAATTCTTTAACACTAGCTTTACCTCAACCAACCAATTACACACCAATTATTATAAAAACTGCCTTAGATGCTTTAAAGCAGATATTTAAAAAAGGGTATATTTATAAAAAGGCGACAGTAGTTTTAACAGGATTACTTAATGAAAATATAATACAAGAGCAGTTATTCCATTCCGTAACAGATTCAAAACAAGAAAAGAAACTTATGAAAGCATTAGATTCTATAAATCATGAGTTTGGGAGCGGTACATTACAATATGCAGCTCAGGGGATTAAAAAAAAATGGAAGGGCAAGTCTGCGAACAAATCTAGGCGATATACAACTCAATGGGATGAACTTCTAACAGTAACATAATACGATATCCTTTACGTTTAAGTTCTAAGCTTGTTATACTGAATTTTATGATCACACTGATTTACAATGAAGAAGTCTGGCAGTATTTTTCTTCAACTCAAAAAGACCTCATTCAAGAAGGCAATTATCTATTGACTATCACAGAAGAAAAAAAATTTAAGTTTAAAGATTTTTCATTTTTAGTATTTCCTTACGCAAAAGCATACGAGGGCTACCTGAAACAATTATTTCTTGATGTAGGTTTTATTACACATTTAGATTACATTTCCGACCATTATCGTATTGGGAAATATCTATCACCTCACCTTATTCAACGATTAGGAGATAGATCGATTTATACTCAAATTATAAAAAGTTCTTCAGAAGAACTTGCTAGCCAAATGTGGGAAATGTGGAAAAAGGGGAGAAATGAAGTTTTCCATTATTATCCTCATAATATAAAAAGACTTACGTTTGAAGATGCACGTATTATGAATGAAGATATTCTCCATGCAATGGTAAAGTCATATGATGCATTAAAAAAGAATGGTAGAAGCAAATTTGAGGCTCTGTAAAAATATAAATATAAAGTTCAAATTATTACAACATGCAAAAAAATCTTACAACAATTCAAGCAAAAGAATTATTAGACAAATATGGTCTCAATGAAATCGTAGAGCGTAGCAAAAAGAATATATTCAGTAAATTTATTGAACAAATATCCGGTTTTTTAATGATTCTGTTAATTATTGCGTCAATAGTATCTTTTTTTATTGGAGAAGTCCTCGATGGAAGTCTTATATTAGTAATTATTTTTCTCAATGCAGTATTTGGTGTCTATCAAGAATTTAAGGCGGAAGAAGCAGTATCTGCATTAAAAAAGATGACTGTAAGTACAATTCGTATTATTCGTAATAATAAAGAACAAGAAATTGATAGTAAATATTTAGTACCAGGCGATATTATCATAATAGAAGAAGGCGTAAAGTTACCTGCAGATGCGGAAATATTAGAAACAGTCCACTTAGAGATTAATGAAGCTGCATTAACTGGTGAGTCTATTCCTGTAGTAAAGGCTGAAAGTGATCCTATATTTATGGGTACTATTGTTTCAAAAGGAAGAGGTGTAGCTCGAGTTACAGCTACAGGGATGAATACAAAATTTGGGCAGATTGCAGCAAAACTTTCGGCCGTGGAAGAAACACAGACACCATTACAATCGAAATTAAATCGCCTTACTCAAATTATCGGTATCGTAGGTATTTTATTATCTTTTACAGTTTTTGTACTCTCAAGTTTGCAGGGTTATGGTTATTTCCCATCATTTTTATTAGCGATTTCTTTAGCAGTTGCGGTTGTGCCAGAAAGTCTACCAGCTGTTATGACAGTGATATTATCAATGGGAGTCAAACATATGGCAAAACGGAAGGCAATTATTCGTAAACTTGGCGCAATAGAAGCATTAGGTAGTATTACTCTTATTGCAACTGATAAAACAGGCACATTAACAACAAATGTCATGGAAGTAAAAGAAGTTTGGTTTGATGAAAAAATTAAACAAGTAGAAACTCTTCAAAAAGAATTTTCAGAAAAATCTCATCATACGGCTAATACATTATATATGTTATTAAAAAATGGAATAGTTTGTTCGACTGCTTCTTTGGTAACAGTAAAAGATGAAGATACTACTACTCAGGGTGAATTTATAGGTGATGAGTTTGAAGTATTAGGTGATCCCACAGAAGGAGCATTGTTAAAATTGGCAAAAAAATTAGGTGTGGAACCAGATGAAATTCGTAAAGAATGGCATTTATTAGATGAAATCCCATTCGATTCAATTAAAAAGAGAATGTCAGTTATTGCTAAAGATGGAGATTCTATTGCTTTTTCAAAAGGCGCACCTGAATCTATCTTGGCAATATGTACAAAAATTCTGGTAAATGGTCGAGAGTTTGCATTAACTGAGGATAGAATACAAGAGGTCGATTCTGTACTCAAACAATGGGCAGCTCAGGGATTACGTGTACTTGCCTTTTCCTATGTAAATAATAAAAAAGTTAAAGAAATTGAGCAAGATAATGTATTTATTGGTA
>CAZSUZ010000017.1:6477-30666 GCA_964610165.1 uncultured Gammaproteobacteria bacterium | reverse complement strand
TTTTCATGAATCATTTTGTACAAATGAAGTTTTGTTGAAATTGGTGTAGCTTTTCTCTCTTCAGACTGAGTAATAACATGTTTACTTCCCCAATCTGACATTGCTTGTAAAACTGGACCAAGTGTTTTTCCGTACGAGGAAAGTGAATATTCTACTTTTGGTGGTACTTCAGGATACAGTTTTCGTATAACAAGTCCATCTTCTTCTAATTCACGAAGTTGTTGTGTTAGCATTTTTTGCGTAATACCCGGCATAAGGCGCATTAATTCACCAAATCTTATCGGGATTTTATTTAAATGCCATAAAATAAGCGGTTTCCACTTTCCACCTATTACTCGGAGGGTAACTCCTACGGTTGCAGTAGTACATGTTTGATTTGTCATAAGGCTATAGTTTCTAAATAGTAAGTATAGCACTTTTTAGTGCATACTTGTTAAAAAGTAATCATAAGTATATAGTAGGCTAAGTTAAATTACAAATTTATTTTATATCTATGGAACAATTAAAAGTATATGTGATATTAGGAAGTACCAGACAAAATCGTTTTGGAGAACAGCCTGCTCGTTGGATTTTTGAAGAAGCAAAAAAAAGAACCGAGCTTGATGTAGAGTTTATCGATTTGCGAGATTATCCTTTACCATTATTTGATGAACCTGTCTCCCCTGCTTCAAATAAAGGTCAATATGTAAATCCAGATGCTAAAAAATGGGCAAAAAAAATAGCTAAAGCAGATGGCTATATTTGGGTAACTCCAGAATATAATCATAGTTATTCTGCAGTTCTAAAAAATGCTATTGATTATGTTTTCCCTGAATGGGCAAAAAAACCTGTTGCAATGGTTGGATATGGAGCAGTTGGTGCTGCGCGAGCAGTGGAACACCTTAGAGGTATCGCAGCGGAGCTTCAGATGGCTTCTATGCGTACTGCCGTACATATACCTGCTTTTTGGAATTTACTTGATGATAAAGGGCAATTAAAGACGGAATCTTTTAATAATACTGCACAACTAATGTTAGATCAGCTAATATGGTGGGCACATGCATTAAAAATAGCCCGTTTACAAGATAAATAAGTTGTTTATTATAAAGATATGCCAAAATCTTCCCCTCAACTCTCAGAAAGTTTGTAAATGGTTGTAACTGAGCTTAATGTTTATTCTATTGAGCTTATGGAAACATTTTATAAAGAGTATGTGGGTTTAGAAATTTTAGAAAAATCTGAAAATAAAGTTGTATTAGGACATAAGGAACGATCGATTATAGTTTTAAATCGGTCAGAAGAACCTAAATCCGCCTCAGGAAGCGCAGGTTTGTATCATAATGCTATAGTGTATGCATCAAGAGGTCAGCTTGCCAGAACGGTCAAAAAAATGATCTTTCTGTCCTAAAAACAAGATTAGATCAAAAAATATACTTTATAATGAAAAAGAAGGGATATTAATTATTAACGATCCCTGGAATAATATCATTATTGTCAAAAGTCACTAATAATTCTTCGTTAGGCTTATATATTGTATCGTTCTTACTAGAAAGTTAGTATTTTTTTATATAATATCCCATAATCAAATGAGTTATCACAAAAAGCAGAAACAATTAGATATCATGAAAAAAGTGTATGAGGCTGGTTTACAACTTCTTTCTCCTACTACGAAGGAAGAATTATATCCTCAGATTGCCGAAACATTAAAAACACTTATTGGTTCAGCTTATATTTCTATTTATCGTGCTTCAAATGAAGAATTAGTAAAAGTCTATACTTCTTCTTCTAAATTAAGAGATATTTTTCCACGTAAAGGTGGATTTACTTATAAATCTTTTCAAGAGTCTATTCCTTATCTTATAAATAAAAAAAATGTAAATACTATCCACCCTGAATTAAAAAAAATGGGTTTAGAATCTACACTCGTTATTCCATTAACATTTGAACTAGAGCCGATTGGTGTTCTTTCTTTAGATTTTAAAGAAGAACAAACACTTTCACCTTATATAATAGATGCTCTGCAACTGTTTGCTTCCATTGTTACTTTTAAACTAAAAAACATAGAACTTGAATCTCAATTAAGAGAACTTGTTGATAACCAGAAAATGTTTATTGCATTAGCATCCCATGAATTAAAAAATCCTCTTACAACAGTTTTAGGTTATGCATCGATTATTAATCGACAAGTAAAAAAAGGAAATCCAATTGAACCTAAAACTTCAGAAGTACTTGTTGCAGAAATTCATAGAATGTCTCAACTTATCGATGAATTATTGAATACAAAGAATGGTAATTTAGAAAAAGGCCAACTCAAATATAACAAAAAAAAGTATTCATTTAAAAAATTAATCACTAATACAGTTATATCCTGGAAAATAGCTTTCCCAAAGCATAAAGTTATTGTAAAAGAATCTGTAACTAATCTAGATACAGTTTGTATAGATGTACAGAAAATGAAACAAGTTATTATTAATTTGTTAAATAATGCTGCTAAATTTTCATCAGAAGATTCTGTCATAGAAATTGAGTTTAAAGATGAGGAAGAGCTTATCTGTTTTATTAAGGATGAAGGAAAAGGTATTGATCCATCGGACATCAATTATATATTTAAAAGATTTTATAAAGGTAATTTTGGGCAAAAAAAAGATGGAATGGGACTCGGTTTATATTTATGTAAACAAATTATTGATGATCATCAAGGTACACTTTCAGTCACTTCAGAAGTTGGGAGAGGTACAACTTTTACTATTCGTTTGCCATTTTTTTAATATGGGTCCAGAAAAAAACCGTATCTTGAACAATCCTGATTCTATTCCATATGAAACACGATTGCAGACAGTATCGAACGAAATAATACCAATCTTTCATGCTGAGGAACATCCTACGTTAGAATCTTTTATCTCACCAATTTTTGAAGAATCTTTAGCAAATAGTCGTGCTATCTCTGATGGTCAAATGAATGTTTCAACTATACAAAAAAATTTGATTATAGTTGTTGGTGCACCAGGTTCTGGCAAGACGCATGTAGTAAAAGAATTACACCAAATACGAAAACAAATAGGATTTTCCGAAGATCATTTTCGGCCTTTTTCTTGGGAAGGTGCTGAAGATGAAGTAAAAGTAGAGTTCACAGAAGAAGAAAAAGCTGAAACATACTTTTCAGATCATCGAATGCTTGATGTTAATAAAGTTGCTATGAATCAATTAAATCAAGCAGGTTCTTGGGTATTAGGAATCGGAGATTATGCTCCTGTAGCAACCAAAATTAATTTAGGGGAAACAGTATGGATGGGTAAAGATGCAGGTGCAACTTTTATAGAAGATGTAACTAAAAATAGACCAGACATTAATGTACATATAATTGGATTATGTCCAGAATCTCGTGTTGTAAGGCTTGCAACACCATTTAGAACAGATGGTGCAACAGCACAACAAGTAGAAGGATATAGGAAAAAAAGTATAAGCTTGGCACTTACGCTACATGAAGGAAGAAAAATAAATTTACCTCTCTATATGATAGACACAATGCGTAATCAGTATAATGCCAATCCTCTACTTGATGAAGGATTTAATGAAAAATTTGCACAACCGATACACGAATTTGCACGTCTATTAACTGAAAAAAAACTAGAAGGAAAAGATAGGAGAAGATTGATTAGAGGTTATAATCAAATTTTACAAGATCATTTTGCACGGCAAATTGCTTATGATGATGTAATTTCTTTAGCTAGTTTATATATGTATAAATACGCATTTGAAAATGAACTTAATTTACCTAGTGCAAATGTATTTTTAGGAGTATCGAATCCACAATTAAAAAAGTTACTGAATGCTCCAGTAGATTGGAAGAATGTATTTTAAATGAATTAAAATGGCGGAAGGGGCGGGATTCGAACCCGCGGTAGCCGTAAGGCCACACACGCTTTCCAGGCGTGCCGGTTAAACCACTCTCGCACCCTTCCTTAGATTGTCTATTGTAGCAGAAAGGAGCTATATTTTCGCCTATATTTTGTTATTAAGGTATAATGTATCTACATTATGTTTCCACTCTATGATTCCTCGCATAAAGATACATTTCCTCTTGTGAACTATGCCATCATTATTTTAAATATATTTGTATTTTATGTACAAATTTCATCTCCTAATTTTGAACGATTTGTATATCAGTATGGATTTATTCCTCAGCAATTTAATCTATTTAACTTCGAAGAATATGGTTTAATTGTAACTTCTATGTTTATGCATGGTGGGTTTTGGCATATTATTTCAAACTTATGGTTTTTACATATATTTGGAGATAATGTCGAAGATCGTATGGGGCATTTTTGGTATGCAATTTTTTATATAATGGCAGGCATTGTTGCCACTCTGACGCAGTATGTATTAGATATGGGTAGTTCTATTCCCCTTGTTGGTGCATCCGGAGCAATATCTGGGGTGGCAGGAGCTTATTTTCTTTTATTTAGAAATTCTAAAGTTAAATCACTTATAATTTCAGGTTTTTATATTACGACAGCTAATTTACCAGTATGGTTATTTTTAGGATATTGGTTTGCAATTCAAATAATTAGTGGTTTTACTACGTTTGATCCAAATGCACAAGGTGGCGTTGCTTGGTTTGCCCATATTGGAGGATTTTTATTCGGATTATTAATATCTCTCTTTATGAGAAAAGATAATCGCTCACATGATATAATGTCATAGCTTGCCGGAGTGGCTTAGTAGCTGTGTATGAATGAAGTGAATACCTACAGCTTCTTATGACAAGACGGCATAATCAAAGCAATGCCGGAGTGGCGAAATGGCAGACGCGCACGGCTTAGGACCGTGTCCCGAAAGGGGTGGAGGTTCAACTCCTCTCTCCGGCACTTAATTAATACATCGTACTCACCTACCTTAATTTGTTATACTATCTTTTTATGGCAAAACTACATTTCAAATATGGTGCAATGAACAGTGGTAAGAGTGATACTCTTATTAAAACTGCATTTAATTATGAAGAACGTGGACTAAAAGTTCTTGTAATTAAACCTAAAGTAGATACTAAAGGTGAAGATGTTGTTGTTGCACGCGCTGGCAGCACTCGTAAAGTTGATATACTAACCGATTCAGATACAAATTTGACAGAAGAAATTAAAAAATATTCAAAGATATCCTGTATATTAGTGGACGAAGCCCAATTTTTAACTGAAAAACAAATTTGTGAACTCTATCATTGCGCTAAGGATGATGATATCTCTGTAATTTGTTATGGATTGCGAGCTGACTTCCGTACAAAGATGTTTCCAGGTAGCAAACGGCTCCTAGAAATTGCAGATAATATAGAAAAACTTCCTACAATGTGTTTTTGTGGTTCTCAAGCAGAATTTAATACACGTCGAGTAAATGGTCGTTATGTTTTTGAAGGTGAACAGGTAGCAATTGATGGCGCAGATAAAGTTACATACGATTCTTTATGTGGTGTCTGCTATATGCGTGAAGGTGGAGTTATTTAAACTATAACAATATTTGTGGTTGACCAATACTACTTCCTATAGTATTATTTTACTAAATACTATTAATTGTAAATTAGTTGTCGTATAGATAACTATATTTGCAAACAGTTTATTAAGTAAATAAATATAAAAATATTTGTTAACTTATAGAATTTTGGATATTGCTTTTAACAATTTTTTTGTGCTAATATAAATTAAATCTTTTATTACATTTCTTCTTATATAAATAAGCTTTTTTAAGCTTGTTCTTTTATTTTAGATTGATTTGACAACCTCAAAAAAGATATGTAACTTTTTGGCAGAGATTGGGTTGGTCTGCTAATTTATGGAGACTTAGGTTTTTATAACAATCTCAATGCATCAACAAAACCGCTCATTTTTTAAGTATCAAGTGTGTATTAATATTTACAAATCTTTTACTTATATCTTACATAAAAAAACTATAAGTTTATTTAGCTAAAATTTTACTATGTGCTTAGGCAATTACTTAAGTAACTTAATAATCTAAAATTAACAAACATGTTCTTAAAGACCTAAATGCTTTCTATATTCTTTATTACTTTAAATTTTAATTTTTTAAAGTACTTTTGTAACAGTCCATACTATTTTGTCTGGACTTTGCTACTCACTGGTTAAAAGTGACATATATACATCATTTTTGATCATTTTAGGGCAAAAAACGTATATAATTAATCATCATTCACAATACGACAAAAGTTTATTATAAGTCTTTAATGCCTTTTCGAAAAATACTAATAGATTAATGATCTCTACATATAGTTAATTTTAATTTGAGCTTAAAGTATAACTTTACAAACAAAAATACGTCGTTTAATATGAATGTATGCTTCTTTCAGAGGGTGTTAAACAATTTTTAGATTATTGCGAAATAGATAAAAATCTTTCTCAACGTACAATAAAGATGTATTCTTATTATCTTAATTTTTTTAAAGATTGGGTTGTTGAAGATACTAAAGATGATTCCTACCCTATTGAAAAGATAGATGAGAATACAATTCGTGACTTTAGACTCTATTTGTCTCGAAATTATAATAATCCTTTCAAAGGAACTTTAAAACGACAAACTCAAAATTATTTTTTAGTTGCTTTGCGTAGTTTTCTTCGCTATCTTATTAAACAAAAGAAAAAAGTCATGTCTCCAGAGATGATAGAACTTGGTAAACAAAAAGATAGAACTATTAAATTCCTTCAAACTGAAGAACTTGAACGGTTATTTAAAGCTGTTGAAACAACAGATGAAATGGGTTTACGAGATAAAGCACTACTTGAAGTACTCTTCTCTACTGGACTTCGTGTGTCTGAGCTGGCAAGACTTAATAGGGATCAGGTAAATTTAAAAACTGGTGAGTTTGGTGTTATTGGAAAAGGTGGAAAAGCTCGTGTTGTATTTTTATCTCATCGAGCTAAAGAAGCACTTGAAGCATATTTTCAAAAACGGAAAGACCCTTATGCCCCATTATTTTTACGATACTCTGGACCTAAAGATGATGATGAATTAACAGAAGAAAAACGTAGACTTTCAGTTCGTTCAATTGAACGCATGATTGATAAGTATAGAAAGAAAGCAAATATATTGTTTAGAATTGGTCCACATATACTTCGTCATTCTTATGCAACCGATTTATTAAGCCATGGTGCAGATTTACGATCGGTTCAAGAAATGCTGGGGCATAAAAATATTGCTACTACACAAATTTATACCCATGTAACCAATGTCCGCCTCAAAGAAATTCACGAAAAATTTCATTCAGGAAATAAAGATGAAGATTGATTGTTATAATAAGTGAATGATTGGTTTTATTAAGAAACATCTTCCCGAAATACTACTTATTCTGTTTACTATTACCTACTCTATTTATTTTTCACTTCTTACTATAAACAGAAATGAAAAGTTGTATTCGCATTATTTTGATTTAGGGATTATGCATCAGACGGTATATAATACTTATAAAGGTATTACGACTGGCAATTTCTCTCGCATACTTGAATTAACAAATCCACATATATCCGCAGACCAGGTTAAACGTATGTCTATTCATAACGATATGCTGCTGGGTTTATTATCTCCTTTCTACATTTTTAATGATGGACCAGAAACATTACTTGTTATACAATCTATAGTTCTTGCAGTTGGTGCAATATATATTTACTTATTAGGCAAACATATTTTTAAAGACCTTCCCTTTTCAAAATGGTTAGCATTACTATTTGCCGTTTCTTATTTGTTATATCCTCCAATGCAAAAAGCTAACAAATATGATTTTCATGCAGTTACCTTAGCAACTACTCTATTGCTTGCAATGTTTTACTATTGGACTCAAAAAAAATATAAAACAAGTTTTGTATGTGCTATTTTGGCATTATTGGCAAAAGAGCAAGTTGGTATGACAGTTGCACTCTTTGGTGGATATGTTTTATATAAACAATATGAAGAATTTCATACTGGTTCTTTTATAAGTAGAAAAATAAAAAAAGTAAAAACGTTTATTGCTTCTTTATTTAAAAATAGTACGTTAGATAAAGAAAAAAAGTTTGCTTATATAATTATTGCCTCAAGTATTATATGGATTTTGCTTTCCATGTTTATTATTATTCCTGCTTCTCGTGGAGGAGAACATTTTGCTTCTCATTATTATGACCACATTAAACAAAATCCTTTTATTATATTTACCTATCCATTTAAACAAGGAACGTGGCAGTATCTTGCAGATATTTTAAGTCACATAGGTTTTTTGTCATTTCTTTCTCCAATGCAGTTTCTTATTTCATTACCAGAGTTAGGTATTAATCTGCTTTCAAGTAATGGAAATATGAGAAATACCTATTTTCACTATACTTCTTTGATTACACCATTTGTATTTATTTCTTCCATGTATGGATTTGTAGTATTATTTGAATTTATTTCAAAACGAAATAAAAAAAATAGTAGATTAACAATAATTGGTATTAGTTTGTATGTAATAATAACAAGTTTACTTTCAGCTTATCTGGCTGGTCCTTTACCATTTGCAAAAAATCCAGATGTATACCCTTGGTTGCCCCCTCAACAAAAGTATTATGAAGTAAAAGCATGGGAAAAAATTCTTGATGATGATCAAATAAAAGTTTCCACAACTGGTGTTCTTGCTCCACATTTTACGTCACGACAATATTTTTATGATTTTTCGTGGAAATATAAGTATGCAGAATATGTCGTTGTTGAAGAACATGATGTGTTATATGGGTATTTAAAAGAAAAAACTGTTCCGGCTTATAATGACCTGCAGAAAGATAAAAATTATATTAAAATATACGATGTAAACGGTATAGAAGTTTATAGAAAGACACATTTATGATTTCAGTAGTAATTCCATTCCATAACGAAAAAGAAAATTTACCAGAGCTTATTCCTTCATTACAAGCAGAACTACAAAAACTGGGCTCTTATGAAATTATATTAGTTGACGATGGTTCAACAGATAATTACCAAGAAAGTCTTAAACCGTTTCTTCATAAAGAAAAAGTGCAGTTGGTAAAAATGGGTCGTCAAATGGGTAAAGGCCGAGCTTTAAATGTAGGTTTAAACAAAACATCTGGAGAATATATTGTATTTATGGATGCAGATTTACAAGATGATCCTACAGATTTAAAATCTTTTAAAGAAAAAATTGATGAAGGTTTTGATCTTGTGAATGGGTTTCGTCATAACAGAAAAGATAATCCTGTTATAAAAGTATATTCTAAAACTGCAGGTTGGTTTTTAAAATCTTATCTTAATTCTCCATTTTCTGATATTAACTGTGGATTTAAAATGTTTAGAAAAGAATTACTCACAGATTTACCAATTTATGGTAATAATTTTAGATTTTTCCCACTTGCTGCTTTTTATGAAGGATATAAAGTTTCTGAAGTTAAAGTAAATAATAAACCAAGAATTCATGGAAAGTCTAAATTTGGTATGTCAAAACTTTTTATTGGTATGATCGATATGCTTTCTGCTTACTTTTTATATAAATTTGCAGAAAAACCACTACACTTTTTTGGCATGATTGGTGCAGGATTGTTGCTTATTGGTGGTATAACAATGTTAATTATTACCTATCAAAGAGTTTTTATGGATATGCTGTTGTATCGTAGACCTGCATTTCAGTATGCTTCTTTGTTTATTATTCTAGGATTTCAGGTTATTATGACTGGAATTTTGGGTGAATTACTTGTTTTTCTTCATAAAAAACAAAAGTAATAAATACTTCTGTATACTAATTTAATGGTTGCAATTCTTTCTGTATTACTCGCTAATATTATTTGGGGTGCAGCTTCTCCTATTTTTAAATATGCACTTCATGATATTCCACCATTTACACTTGCTTTTATTCGTTTTTTTTTCGCAGGATTATTGTTTGTGCCTTTTATGATGAAATCAATTTCTCATATTAAGGAGAAATATATGCTTCATATTGTGCTTGGTGGATTTTGGGGAGTTTCTGTAAACGTAGCTTTCTTTTTTTTAGGTCTCAATCTTGCACCAAGTATTAATGCACCAATGATTGGAGCATTAGCTCCACTTGCACTATATGTTCTTTCTCTGTTTATTTTAAAAGAAAAAGCACACCCACAAGTTATTAAAGGTATGCTTATTTCTTTTACTGGTGCAATAATTATTGTTTTTGCACCGCTGCTAACTTCAAAAATTACTCATGCTTCGCAATACTCTATCTCGTCACAAATTATGGGGAATATATTTTTTCTTTTAGCTATGATAGGTGGTGTTTTATTGGTTATTCACACAAAAAAAGTTGCTGAAAAAGTAGATTTTATAA
The DNA here is from genome assembly GCA_964610165.1 of uncultured Gammaproteobacteria bacterium. Lineage (GTDB taxonomy): Bacteria > Patescibacteriota > Microgenomatia > UBA1406 > GWC2-37-13 > MFZZ01. The sequence continues at coordinate 20,372 of CAZSUZ010000017.1, read as the reverse complement.
CAATAACAGGAATTCAGTTTTTTGTTGGAGCTATAACGTTTTTACCTTTTATGTTTAATGAATTACAAACCTGGTCATTTAGTGCTTTAACCAAAAGTAGTTGGGTTGGCATTATTTACGGTATATTTTTTTCTTCAGCTCTTGCTTATGTAACACATAATTATGCAATCAAAAAGTTATCAGCTCAGCAAATTGGTATTTATAACTACATAATGCCGGTTATAGCAGTTATTGTTGCTATCCCCCTGTTAGGTGAATATCCGGATATATTTTTTATAATCGGTTCAATATTTGTGCTAGTTGGCATTATTGTAAGTGAAAGACACCCACATTTGCAGAAAATGCATAAAAAGCTTCATGAAAAATCTTAGTATCGTTCTTTACCTAAATAACGTGGGTGCACTTTAGTATAACCAGTTTCAGCATCTATATATAATTCACCTGTTCTAATAAGTTTTGGCATAGTATCATTAACTTCTTTATAAATTTCATCGTAATACCTACCTAATTGATCTGTTGCTGCAAGTGATCGTAATACGCCAATTTTGGTTACATATTCTGGTTTTCCATTTAATCTGTGAATATGTGGATCATGAAGTGCTTCAAGTGTTTTTTCCCATATATAGTCATCGTGGTTACCAAATGAATCTACACAATGTGGTCCAACTTCTTGTTTAGGCACTTTAACTTGACAACTTTTACAAATAGCATCTGTGTTATAACCTAACGTAATTTCTGTATTTGGTGGAGTTAACAATAGTTCTTTATAATTACCTTCTAATTGATCTAAGTATTCTTCAAAAAATTCTGCATCATTGCCAACATAATCATATAAAACACTGTCATCATTACCTTCTTGTTTATTTACTGTAATATCAAAATTTATGGCTTGTCCTAAGTAATATAAATCTTGATTTATAAACTGTTCGGCAATTGTAGGAAATTTATATAAATCTGCAATAGTAATAGGTGGTGCTCCTCGTAATGATTGTTGTTTCCAATAGTCAAAGCTTGTAGTAAAACCTACCAATTGTTTTAAATGGTGATATCTTAAGTACATAATTATTAGGCAAGATTATATCAAAATATTTTTGATACGGTTTGATATAATAATATGTTTTGAAATAAGATAGCAATAGCGTGTTATCTTAAATAAAACTAGCTTAAGAAAGGTTCTGGACATGATTGAAATTAGAATCATGCAATCTAACCCAAGTGTTTTGGAAGGTGTAGTAGAAGGACAACCACTTACTCTGCAACAATTGTTCGATAGTGTATTACAACTTGTTGAGGGCGAAGTGAAGACTTTTTCAATGATTTCGCCACTTACCGATGATGATGTCCAACAGGTGGCGCAGTCTGCAGTAGTCGTAGGTAGGATGATCCTTGAAGTGAGTGTACCAGTTGACGGCATTAGCTTTAATGTAAGATGTAGTCGTAAGTATTAGTAGATTGTGAGTGTTGTTTAGTAATGTTAAAGATGCCGGATTTACAATCCGGCATCCTCTTTTTTTTGACCTTAAATACTTACAAATCCTCTGCTACAATAAAGCATATGAAAAAAGTATTAGTAACTGGAGCCGGCGGATATATTGGTTCAGTCTCTGCCTATACTCTACTTCAAAAAGGTTATGAGGTTGTAGCAGTTGATAATTTTACAACTGGTTTTAGACAACCACTTGAACAAATGGAACAACAATTTCCCGGTAAGATTCGTCATTATGAAGTAGATTTAGCAACAGACCTTTCCTCTATTTTTGAAAAAGAAACAGATATTGCTGCAGTTCTTCATTATGCAGCAAGTTGCAGTGTTAATGAATCTATGCAAAAACCAGAAAAGTATTTTTCAAATAATACAATGGCAACACAAAATTTATTAACTCATCTTTTAAAATACAATATTAAAAATATTATCTTTTCTTCTACTTGTGCTGTGTATGGAAGTGCAGAATATGTTCCTGTAGATGAAAAACATCCTCTTAAACCAGATAGTGCGTATGGTGAATCTAAACATTTATCGGAAATAATCATTAATTGGTATAACAAAATTCATGGATTAAATTATGTAATCCTTCGTTACTTTAATGTATGTGGTGCAACAGATGATGGCACAATTGGTGATTCTAAAAAACCTTCTGTACATTTAATGCAGAATGCTGTACGTGGTGCTATGGGTATTGAACCGTTTCAATTAACCTGCGGCACATTTGATACACCAGATGGAACACCAATTCGAGATTATGTAAATGTTGTTGATTTAAATAATGCACATATTTTAGCGTTGGAATATTTGTTAAATGGTGGAAAAAGTGAAATTATTAATTTGGGAACTGGTACAGGAAATTCTGTAAAAGAAATTGTTGATCAAGTGCAAAAAGTAACTGGTAAAGCATTTGATCTTCAAAAAGGAGAAGCTCGAAAAGGAGAATCTTCAAAACTTATTGCAGCAACAGAAAAAGCAAATTCGGTATTAGGATGGAAACCAACACATACTATTGAAGATAGTGTGAAAACGTTAGTTGATTGGTATACTAAGCATCCAAATGGATGGGAGAGGTAAATAAAATTTAAAACATTACAAATTCGCTAAAAGCAGACATATGGCACAGAAAATCTTTGATATAGAAAACGTGTTGCATGGTAAGGAAACTGTTCTTGCTGTAGTCTCTCATCCAGATGATTTTGAGGACTATTTTTCGGGAACAATGTTTTATACATTGGATAAAGGATTACTTAATCCAAAATGTTTTCATATCTTAGTCTGTACCGATGGTGGTAAAGGTGGCCGTGATACAAAAGCCACAGCAGATGAACTTAAATTAACGCGTAAAAAAGAGCAAGAAAATTCGTTGGAATTTATGGGTATTCCAAAAGAACAATGTTATTTTTTGGATTTTGAAGATGGATATATTAATAATGATGATAACGTTTTAACTGAACGGATTAGTTATTATATTCGAAAAATAAAACCAGATATTGTATTTACTCATAATGGATTTGAAGCAATTATAGAAAAACCAGATGGTATGTATTATGTGCATAAAGATCATCGTGTTGTAGGACAAGCCGTTATGGATGCAGTCTATCCATATAGTCGAGATCTATTATTTTTCCCACATCATCAGGATGAAGGATTACATGGGCATCAGGTTTTGAATGTGCTTTTGGCAGAAACACAAAATCCAAATGTTAAAGTAGATGTTACAGAATATATGCCTCAAAAGATTGAACTGATTAAAAAGTTTATGTCTCAGGTAGATTCTGAAGATTGGCTCTATAACTATTTTAAAAATACAACTGGTGAAGAAGATAAATATTTAGAATGCTATAAATTTGTAAAAATAATTATTTAGCTTCAAATAGTTTTTTTATCAGCGAAAATGCCTTGTCAACATACTGATGTTTCAGAATGATAGTAAATTCAGAAAAGGTAGAAACTACTTCTGTAAAGTCTATGCCTCCAAGTGCAAGTGACTTAAGAACTATATAGTACACTCCCGGAATATCTACAATATCGGTAGTAAACTTTACTGTAATGGAAGATAGATTATGTAATGTCGTAATTATTTTTTCATTCTTAAATAGTGCTGTTACCTGTGGTTCTAAATCGTGACTAGCAATAATAGTTGTTTCAAATACTCCTTGCGTAATAGTTATAAATGATTGAGAATGATTCCCAACATATTCAAGAAGCTGTTTTTGCTTATTAATTATTGTGGGAGAATTTTCTAATGTAATTTCAAATAGATTAGATCTTACAATAAGATCTGCGCGAGATTTAAAAACGGTTTCAGAAGGATTTGTAACTTTTTTATCTGCGTATCTTTTTAAAGCCATCACAATAGAACCTATTTGTACTTCTTTCATTGTTCTCTTCTCTACTTCTGGTTGAATAATACGAGCCAAACTTGAAAGGTTAATAATTCCTTGCGAAATACCTTCATCAAGATAGGTAGATTCATGAATTATGTCTAAAACGGTTTCTGGAACAGTAATCATGTTAATATTTTAACATTTAGTATGTATTTTGTATATATTTGTGAAAAAATTGAATTTTAAAAAAACATCTTTACAATAGTGAAATGATTGAACACTATTTTATTAACCCAGAATTAGGTGCGGCACATTCTTTAGCAGCACAGTATGAACAATTTTCTACTAATTTTGAAATAACGCGAACAGAAGAAATCGAAACTGCATTACAAGCAGTACATAATTTTGTTGGAACAAAAGCTCCATCTATTATTATGTTAGAATCCACTCCAGTGTATGCAGTTCCTCATTTTTCTTCACAATCGTTAAATGATCCGTCTGCAATGGCAGCAATACATATTTCTAGTAAAATTCGTGGTTTGGTTTCAAACTATCCAACAGAACATTGGGTAATGCTTGATGATTACAACTATGGTGCCAAAAATATAAATCCAGAAGAAATTACTTCACAATTTAATGCATTAAGTCATTCAATTCCTCTTTATAGAAATATTGATCGATTAGCAAGAGAAAGTGAATTTAATATGCATCCAGATGATACCTGTAGCAATATGGATTCTCGCTTTCAGTACAGCAAACTTACAAAAGCAACACAACATTGGGAATTACCTGATCAAAATCCATTACTCATTAATGTGCATCCAACAGATTTTTGGGGTCAGCAAAGACAAATGTTAGAAAGACTTATAAAAACAGTTCGCGGAGAACCTGCTTTGTCTCATTTAGGGAAAGAGACAAAAAGAAATATGGTGTTGGATTCTTTTTTACATGTCTGGACATCTAATACTGGAGCATTACAAGTTACAAAACCAGCACTTCATAATGGTGAAGTTCGTCATATACCTATCTATGATTAATATTCAAATTCCATATAACAAGTTGCAGTTAGTTGAGTATGAAGGAGCTGGAAACAGAACACCAGTTTTGGATATTTCATTTGTTAAACATATTGCAGAATATCCTGTTGAACAAGTAAGATCTTTTTTGGAATCAGATTCGGTATTTCGAACATTTCTTCAAAAAGAAGGATTAGCTGTGCATGCAGATTCTGTAATGATTTTTTATAAAACGAATAATGAAACTATGCCATTTGTTACATTTATTGGAGAGCCTGGAGCAGGTATCACTTCTCCATTTTCTGATATGTGTGGTAATGGTATTCGTTCGTTAGCACTTCATATTTTTTTATCAGAACAATCTGAAACAAAAAGAAATGAATATATTCATAATGGTATTGCTATTTTTGCCGGTGAATTACGAACAATTACCATTGAATCAATAGATATTAAAAATAGATCAGGATTTATTTCTGTAGATCTTGGTCCGTACCAACGAAAAATTAAAAAACTAAGTTCATTTATTAATCCAGAATTATTTACCAAACACACAGTGTTATCCAATATTCCATTTAATGGACAAGCACCGGATTTACATGGATATTCTTTTAGTTTTGGATTTAATGGGAAAAAAATTGGTGAACCACATCTTATTATTTTTGTAAAAAATCAAAACGTAGAACCACAAGAAATAATTCAGTTTTTACGAACCATGGCAACTAAACTTGGGAATAGATTAACATTTGATTCATTAATGTTTCCTAAAGGAGTGAATGTAAATATTGCCATGGAACATGAAGGACGGATATTTCTTTCTACACATGAACGTAATTTATCTCTTAACAAAGAATCTTGTTTACAAGAAAGTAATAATGGCATTTGTCGATGTAATACATTAGCTTGTGGAACAGGTGGTGCAGCTGTTGCAAATGAAGCAATTAGATTAGGAAAAATTGTTGGTAATACTGTTATAACAGTACATCCGGGAGGTTGTATTTCGTACCAAATAACAACAAATAGTACCATAATGACTGGGCCAGCAAGGCAGTTATGATATATAATCATACGTATGAAACCAATACTTGTAATTCATGGTGGTGCAGTTTTTGATGAAGGTGATTATAAACCTGAGTTAAAAGAAACCTACGAAAAAATTCTGAAAGAATCTATAAATAATGGCTATGCTGTTTTAGAAAAAGAAGGAACCAGTATAGATGCAGTTGAAGCAAGTATTAAAGTACTAGAAGAAAGTGGTTTTTTTGATGCTGGCCGTGGAGCTGTGTACAGTGCAGATGGAAAGCAAGAATTTGATGCTTCTATAATGGATGGTTCAAATTTAAAAGCTGGTGCAATTGCTGCGGTTCATAAAATTAAATATCCCATTTCTGGAGCAAAACAAGTTATGCAATTAACCCGTCATGTTATGCTTATGGGTGAAGGTGCAGAACTTTTTGCGCAACAACATGGATTAGAAATGGTGGAACCAGACTATTTTTTTAATCAAGAACGATACTATAGATATTTGTCATTAAAAAAAGCTGAAGATAAGTTTAAAGCAAAACAACATAGCACCGTTGGTGCAGTTGCTTTAGATTTGCATGGTAATTTAGCAGCGGGAACTTCTACTGGTGGATTAGAAATGAAATACTTTGGTCGTGTTGGAGACTCACCTATTATTGGTGCGGGAACATATGCAGATAATAACTATGGTGCTATTTCTTGTACCGGACAAGGAGAATATTTTATGAGAACAGTTGCAGCTTATGATGTTATTGCAAAAAGAAAATATCAAAATAAAGATTTACAAACTTCTGTTGAAGAAATATTAAAACAAATTAAAGAAATGGGAGCAATTGGTGGAATGATTGGTTTGGACAAAGAAGGCAATATTGTGATGTCGGCAACAGCGCAAGGAATGTTTAGAGCATATAAAAAAGGTGATGAAGAATTTGTTGGCTGCTTACTTGACTAAAATTAAGTTGTTATTTCTCTATTTAAGAAACAGTAATTGACTGCATCAATTTCTGGTGGATTAATAAAAATAGGATAATACGTATTCTCTACTGGTAACTGTAATTGTTTTTTTTGTATAACCGTAAGTTTTACTAAATCTGTTAATTGTAAATTAAACTCTTCTCTTTGTTTTTGCGTTACTGGTTTGTCTGCTTTCAAAAGTAGTTTTGTTTTCTTTTTTAGTTTTTTATTTGCAATTATACTCATAACATCTTTCATAATCATGGATCTTGTTTCTTCTACAGTAAGTAGTTTTTCATACTCAAGCGTAATGCCAAATGGGTGCATGCCTGTTACATATTGTTTTTGATATTCTTTGTCACTGTCCCAAATAATTGTTTTAATATCGACCGTATCCAGATAACTCAGCGTTTTTTCATCGATATTATTTACAAAGATTACTTTTTCCCAGGTTTTTTTTGAATGAATGGCAGTTGTTGTATGAATATCATATACAACATCGTAATCTTTCATTATGTTTTTAAGAAGAACAGCCCGTTTTTCTTCGTAGGTTTTTGGTGTTTTTACATTACAAGATCTGTTTAAATCCGATTCAACAAATCGAGTATTTAAAAATACTGCTTCTGGGTTTCCAACCACCACTTTCCACTCTACATCAGAAGTTTTACCATATGGATGTTTTAAGAACAGATCATATCCGGCCAGTTCATCACCATGACTGCAAACTATAAAGAGTATCTTGTACATATTGTTGTAAATCTGAAATGCTAACATTATCGTTTCCTAAAAATGCAATACCCGTTTTACCTTCTGGCGTGTAATTGTACATCACCGTTTTCATATCTGGTCTGTGATTTATTCTATCAACAATACTACTTCTTAAAAAGAGTGAAGGACTAATATGTGTTGATGTATTGGTAATAATTCGTGAAACTTTTTGACCATTTATAATACCTTCTTGTTGCATTCTAAGTAATACAGAAGATCCGGCTGGTCTAATATTTGCTTCTCGCATAGAAACAATTGGTACCCCAAATTTTTCAGAATTTTCTTCTGAAGTTATAAGTGCATCCATGTTTATTTGTCCCCTAACACCATATTGTTGTAAAGCGCGTGCCGCATCTAAAATAGTTTTATCAAAATCTGGATACTGTGCTGCAAGTTGTTGTGCAAATTCTTTTGTCCAAACGTTGCCGCCGTGTGCACCAGGTGCAGAAAAACGTTGTTCAGAAGTAGTTAATATATTAATTCCTTGATCTGAAATATTTAAAATAACACAAGGAGAAGAAACGAGTGGTAATCTTCCTTGAATTTGGAGAACTTCTCCGTTTACGAACTCTTCTTGACTGGCTTGTATGTGTTGATGAGCTTGACCAGTATGAATAAATTTAAGTCCATATCCTCCACTTCCATCTGTAATATTCACTACTAGTTCTTGATAATCTGCAAACGAATTTAACAATGAAGCTATTTCATCTTCAGTTGTAGCTGCATGAGCATATTCTGTTGGTGGAACAGGAACTCCATTTTGTCTCCAAAGTTTTTCTGTAATATCTTTTTTATATGCGGCTACATTGCGATTTGCTGTATCTTTCATTCCAAAATGAGCCATAATTTCTGGAGAAAGAATATGTGGAACAACGCCTTTTTGAAGTGGTATTTCATCAATATCAGAAACAGGTTCGTACTGCATTGTTGTTTCAATGCCAATTTGTTCATAATAATTATGAATTTGATCTAAAACATGTCGAGATAATGTTGGATTATCTGTGGTAAAAGCAAGAACATCTTGTGGTCGGGTAAATGCCATCATATACCCAGCTAGTGCTTTTTCATTTGCTTTTACAATGCCATAACTTAGTTCAGAATGATGTCTTGCATCATAATGAGAAGAGTTCATAAGTTGTGCACCACCATTTGCAAGAACTAGTGCTGGAGTATCTTCTGAGTCTAATCCGAATCCGTGCAAATTTCCTCGTGTCTCTGAAAATCCAAGTGAAGGCTGGTTAGATAACTGTTCGTGAGAGTTCAGTTCCTGATGTGGCATAGGGGTTATATGGTTAAATTATTAATCTTTAAACTCCTTAACTTCGATATTTCTGTTTTTCCACACAGAGAGTGTACCAGATATTTTTGGATTGTATGTAGGATATGCATTTATAAATTCAAATTCGTTTGGATCATCTGTAATTCCTGCTTCTACAGGAGTTTCCCATTTTGAAGAAAAAAACTGTGCAATTTTGTCTTTTGGAAATTCTGGTGACATATTTGTATTAAATTTCTAAAGAAAGTATACATTTTTTAAAAATAATGTCAACATTTAGTAAAAAATGATATAAATTATTTGTTTCAATTAGTAATTAATTGACAAAAAATACAAAATAATTCATAAAATTTTTATAATGAGTTTAATTTGTTATTGTACTTGCCAGAACATGAGTTTTGGTATAATATACATCTAGTGCGGGGTTAGTTCAGTGGTAGAATGTCTCTTTTCCAAAGAGAAGGTCAGGGGTTCAAATCCCCTACCCCGCTCACACTTCTTTATATTTATGAAAAACTCCATTTTTAAAGTAAATGCTACGGTTTGGTTATATCCTGGAAAAGCTGCATGGCATTTCTACAAAATAATAATTACAATATCTGTATGAAACTAAATGCAGTCGCTGTAACCGCGAAAAACCTTAAAAAATCTGTAGCATTTTATACTCTACTCGGCTTTGTATTTCCAGAATTTTCCGATGAAGAACAACATGTAGAAACAACACCAAATAACGATGCCAAACTTATGATTGATTCTGTAGAAATGACAAAAGACATAATTGGAGAAGAACCAAAACCTGGAAACCATTCATCTTTTGCAGTTCAATATAATTCTCCAGAAGAATTAAACGAAGTTGCCAAAAAAGTTACAGAAGCTGGATTTACCATTATCAAAGAACCTTGGGATGCATTTTGGGGACAACGTTATTGTATTGTTCAAGACCCAGATGGTTACAAAGTAGATTTATATGCAGCGTTATAATATTTAAACTCATTTTATGAAAATGAAAGAATACAAATCCATAACGGAATATATTGAATCGTTTCCAAAAGAAATTCAAGAAACGCTGCAAAAAATGCGTAAAACTATAAAAGAAGTTATGCCAGATGCCGAAGAAGCAATTAAATATGGATTGCCAACATTTAGATTAAACAATAAAAATGTTGTTCATTTTGCAGCATTCCAAAAACATTTTGGATTCTACCCTGCTCCTTCTGGAATAGAAGAATTTAAAAAAGAATTAGAGCCATATATCGCTGGGAAAGGAACTATTCAATTTCCAATACATAAGCCAATTCCTTACGATTTAATAAAAAAAGTAACAGCCTTTAGAATGAAAGAAGTATTGAAATAAATTTATTCAGATCTTCCTAACGTATTATAAATCTGAATTCTGCGTTCATTTGCTAGCTTAAAAACCATATCTTGAACAGAAGCAACCAAAAAATCTGAATCAGATTTAATATCCGCACTTGCTCTAAACATATTTTCATCTACCTGTTCAAAATCTGTAGGACTAGCAGTTAAATATGTAGTTAGTTGTGAATGCTGCACATTAATTGATCCAACTTCTAACATAATTGGATACAATCCATGTATTTCTGGCATATTTTGTGCCATATTTGCAACAGTTGTTTGTGCTGCTATTTCTAATGTAGTACCAAGTTCATGTGGAAGTAATCCTTGCTCATCAAATAGCATGGAAGCATTTGCAACTTCTTGCATTGTTCCATTATTTCTTCTTAAAATAGCAACATGTTTATTAGGTTCAGTAAATGCCTTTAATTTATCTCCCGGAGTTACTATTTTATTAAAAGAAGCATTCGTAACTTGTTTAACTCTACCACCAACCAATGCACCAAGTTCTAACATACGATATGCAGGAAATGTTTTTGGACCAGTAAAATGTCCACTTGTATGTTCATCTGAAATAGTTAAACAAACCATAGCATTATTGCCAAATTCCACATGTTGCAAAGGAAGAACATCTTTTTGATTTACTTCACCATACAACGTATGAACTCCTTTCAGAATATCAATTTGGAGTGCGTCTTCGCCAAAAATTTGGGATAAATATGGATTTTTTTCAGACATAAGCAACTATTATATCGTGAGATGTAAATCTTTAAAATTCATAGTAAATATGTATTGTAATTATTTCTAAAACCGATGAATTACTGTTACCAATATAGTTGGTAAGTAAATTTTTGTATTACTGAATATATTTTTTGTTTATCCTAAAAGAAGAATATCCAAGAGCAATAAAGATGAGTCCTAAAATAACGAGTGAGATTGGCCATCCTAATGAATCTGCAAAGTATTTTCCTGTAATATACGAAATGTGATACAACAAAAAGATGGTACTCATAATTAAAATGGCTTTACTTTTGAGAATTACAGAAATATATAAACCTAACCCAACAAATATAAAAAATAATAATTGCCAACTAAATGAATCGGTAACTTGTGTAGCAGCTGCTCCTAAAAATGCTGTGCTTCCAAAAAAACAGAGAACACTAAATAAATTTTTATTCCAGGTATTTCTAAATGAATGAGCAAGCAATATATAACTTGTTCCTACAATCATTGTTAAATAAACATATAAATCTTCTAGACGATATGTTGCATTCTGTAATATCGATTCAGTCAATAGATAAATAAAAGCAGTTCCGTTGGCAATTGCAAAAAAAGTTAGAACTGCATGTTTATGAATTCGTGCCAGCATAAGATAAAATGTAAAAATGCCACCAAATGTTATGGCAACGGGAAAAATAGAAGTTGATTCTTTGCCAAGTTCAGAAAGTGTAACTAATGCACCACCCGGAATGAGTAATCCACCAATGACATGAAAAACAGGACCAATATTTTCTGTAGGTTTTTGTTTTAATAAAGCAGAACCAAAAGCAGCAAATAACATACCAAGTCCAAGTGTGACACTTATTCTTCCTATTGAGCCAATATCTTCCCAAATTTGAGAAACAAAAATAACAATACCAATCACAACTATTGCTGCACCAATAAAATACAGCATTTTTGTTACGGACAAATGTAAACCTTTTTTACTAGATTGTGGACTAGTTTGAAGTAATTTCTCTACTTCATCGCGATTTATTTCGCCAGATTGTAATTTTGCTTCAAGAGCTCGTAATAATTGTTGGTTATTCATTTTAGTTTAAAACCCAGCCTATAAAATGAAAATTATCGACAGAATAATATCGAGTATCGTTTATAAGATTAAGTTTACTTTTGAGTTTACCTTTTGTTAAATAATATCCATAAGAAGAACCACCATTAAATAAGAAAAATTCCCCACTAGAACTATAACCACTTGAAATTGTTACCTTATCTGGAGATGTTAATAATGGATCAAATGATATTTTTTGAGCTTCTTGTAATGTTATTTCACGACTAGCATTTTCTTTTGTATCATGCAAAAAAAGTCGTACTTTAAATTGTGTTACATCTGGTCTTTTGTCCAAATCCGAATCCTGTTTTTCGGCATTTGAATTTACTACGAGTTTATTATTCTGAACAGAATATAAGGATTTTGCATAATTTTCACAGCCATACGGATATTCATTTCCAGAACTATCACAAGAAGCATACACAAAGTTATAATCGGTTTTAAAAAATAATGAAGGGAAATATGCATTGATAGCTACTATAAAAATAAGAATTAATGGTAGTAAAAATGCAAGAATAAGAGTAAGGTTTTGTTTAAAGAAGTTCTGCATACTCTTTTATTATAATCCTTTTTATAATTTTTGGTATTCTTTCCAAGCAACAAATGTTTGAATAAGAGTTGCAACAAAAAAAGCTATGCCAATTGCAATTGGTGGACCAAAAACTCCTTTTGTTGGAATTAAATAATAAGAGCCTACAGAAATAATAATAAAGAACAAAATATTTGAATATAAAATTACACTTGGTTTTTTAACTGTATATAACAAAAAAAGCATAGGAACACTACCAATTGCATTTAGAATAAATGGCAAAGCAAGCGCTTTTGTAATTGTTTCTGTTTCTACAAAATTATCAGTGAATACGAGTTGAAAGAGATACCGTGGAGTAAAAAAGAGAATCACAAAAATTAAAGATGGGACAAGTAAATATTTAAATGCTTTCTGTATTTGTTTTTTTGCTTCTGTTTTTGAATGAATAGATGCAAACCCTGGAGAAAGTACTTGCGTAATACTAATAATAGAAGTAATAATAGTTAAAAGAATTTTTTGTGCCAATCCATAATGTCCAAGAGCTGCACCTACTGAAAAATATGATAGTAGGAATAGATCCATACGTAAGCCTAAATTATAAAATTGGGAAGATAAAAAATATGTTAAGGTATATTTAAATTGGAATTCTTCTTTTTTAATTGAAGCACCATAGAGTTTTGGAATAAATCTTGTATGTTTGGCTGTTATAAGCATAAAATAAACAGTTGGGCCGACAATACCAAATGTAAAAATGACTGTTCCAACAGTTATATTTCCGGAATACCAAAAATACAAAATAACAAACGTTTTAATAATATTGGCAATATTTATATAAATATTAGAAGCAAGAAATTTTTTAGAAGCAGCAAAAATATTGCCAATAAAATTTTGCCAGATAAAAAGTAAGACTGAAAATATAGTTAAAAAGAGAACCCAATTCTCTACTCCCGTTTTAAAGAAGACTTTATCTAAATACGGGAAAAATAAAAATAAAGCAATAATTACAATTAGCGAAAAAATTGATTGAAAGAAAAAAGTGGTTTTAATAAATTGGAATATACGAGGATCTTTTGATTCATAAAAAACAGGAATTTGTGAATATATTGTTGCAGTAGTCCCAAAGTCAAGAATATTTGCGAGTACATAGGTTATACCAAGTAAAACACTTAACACTCCGTATTCTGCAGGAGTCATAATGCGTACTAAAATAAGCGCAAATAGTGCAGTAAAAAATACGTTTAAGTAATTACCAACCGTATTTATTACAATATTGCGTTTTATGGGATCATGAAGTAGTTTTTGTATATACCCAAACATCTCTTTATTGTAGCATAA